>NZ_JBFRIY010000083.1:0-231 GCF_041468565.1 Shewanella sp. 10N.286.54.B9 | reverse complement strand
AGATGGCAGCTTCACTTACAGCCATAATGGCGACCAACCAGCGCCGACTAGCTTCAGCTACACCATTAGCGACGGTAATGGCGGCAGCGATACTGCCGATGTGACGCTAAATGTCAGCAACGTTAACGATGATCCCGATGCGATAGACAACAGCTACAACGTCGATGAAGGCGCCAGCGTCTCCGGTAACCTCATCACCGATAACAGTGGTTCGGGCGTGGATAGCGACTT
>NZ_JBFRIY010000082.1:0-212 GCF_041468565.1 Shewanella sp. 10N.286.54.B9 | reverse complement strand
CTCATCACCGATAACAGCGGTTCGGGTGTGGATAGCGACTTAGACGGCGACAGCCTCAGCATCACCCACATCAATGGCGTGCCAGTGACCTTTATTGCTGGCGTGGCCACCGTGGCGATTGATAATGGCAGCTTAACCATCAATGAAGATGGTAGCTTCACTTACAGCCATAATGGCGACCAACCAGCGCCAACCAGCTTCAGCTACACCAT
>NZ_JBFRIY010000081.1:0-17556 GCF_041468565.1 Shewanella sp. 10N.286.54.B9 | reverse complement strand
AGAGCCGCTAAAACTCGCCTAAAGGAGTGTTTTTGGCTTGCTACTTCTGTGTTGAATAAACTCATAAGGGAACAACCATTATGTCATTTATCCGCCTTGAATTAGCTTGCCAAAAACGCTCTGAGTAGATCAACTTCTTATACTGATTGCAATTATTTACTAGTCCTAGGGTTCACAGCTAAGATAGACTGAATTTTTCGTTCCTATCAGTAAACATTGGCATGCAAGACACGATTAAGTATTGGCACCCACAAATTGTTAAAGAGATGGAGCTTAGCAAAGCTTGCTTCAACAATTTTGTATTCGAGCAGCACGTACACCTAGATTACCATCTTGGTGTCGTTGATTACGGTTGCCAAGAATATCGCCATAAGGGATCGAGTTATCGTTTGAGCCCTCAGCAAATATCGACCTTAAACCCAGATGAAAGCCATAATGGTTTTAGTTTTTTAGACAGTGGCTACAGGGCGCATGTCATGTCTTTGCCACTTCACTATGTAAAAAACCTTGAAGCAGAATTTAAGCAGCCACTATTCTTTAATCAACCACTCTACCCTGATAGCGAATTGTATCGTTATTTTCTCATGGTACATAACCAGTTAACCCTTGCTAATGACTACGTCAGTTCCTTACAAGCTGAAACCATGCTAATGGCTTTTATGACTGAGTTATTTACCAGAAACAACCAAGCACCGTTAACGCAGCCAAAACATTACCGTTTATCAACAGCGCAGTTAGAGACAATTAAATCGCTGTTTCACGATGATATAGGTGCTAATTTTGATCTAGCTTCTCTTGCGAATACTCTCGCGTTGAGCAAGTTTCAATTCTTAAGACAATTTAAAAGTGCGACTGGAATGACTCCACATGCTTATTTAAAAAGGATGCGGTTAGAATATGCAAAGAAGGCGCTGTTAAGTGGAAAAAGCGTCAGTGATACAGCTTATCAAGTCGGCTTTTTTGACCAGAGTCATTTCAATAAAGCCTTTAAACATGCCTATTTAACCACTCCAGCAATGTTTAAACGCCAAACATAACGTCGAGTCTAAAGTGCGTTAAGATATACGCCTGTATTCCAAGCTATTACCACCGCGACTTAAACAAGGGCTTCAGTAAGACAAAGGCTATTGCGGTCACTGCAATTTTTTACAATCAATATTAGCGGGACTAAGTAATAATCAGGGTTAACAATGATACCTCCCTTTCTTACAATTGAGATTTAAACTGTTTATGGATGTTCAATTACTCATTTCCCTCGCACTGATCCACACGATTGCTTTAGCGAGCCCAGGCCCAGACTTTGCGTTGGTCGTCAAACTATCGACTCAAGAAAACAGAGCTGTTGCGATGGCATCAGCAGTTGGGATCTCTGTCGCAATCCTCGCTCACACTCTTCTTAGTCTGACCGGATTAAGTTTGATAATTCATAGCTCTGAGCGGTTATTTATACTGGTACAACTTATTGGTGCCAGTTATCTTGCTTGGATGGGGGTTGGCGCTGCGCGCGCAGCTTTATCACATTGGCGTGATCCTGTTGCCTTAGAAAAAATACAACAAAGCGAAGGCTTAAGTGTTAAAAAAGGCTTCTTACAAGGGCTTTACACCAATCTGTTAAACCCTAAAGCGTTAGTGTTTTTTATCACCCTGTTTTCAACACTCATCACACCGCAAGTGTCACTCTCCACTAAAAGTGCTGCCGCGGTATTACTGTTCACTCTTTCTGTTATCTGGTTTAGCTTTATTGCTATGGTACTCACCAAACCTCGAATACAGATAAAGCTAAAGCGAGCGACGCCGGTAATAAACTTACTTACGGGCTGTGTGTTTATTAGCGTCGCATTAGTGATTATATCTGGAGTTATTTTATAAAAATCGCAATCATCATTGAGTGCCAAATCCTTATTTGTGCACTCAATAATTAGCGCTATCACCTGGCTTATCATCAATCAGTTAGCCGGTATTTTTCCAAACGGTATAGAAATGCTTTATAAGACAGACCTAACTGCTTTGCCGCGCGAGTACGATTACCTTGATGACGTTGCATCGCTTGCTGCAAACAATCCTTTTCAAATATTTCCCATTCAAAGCCGGTTTCGGGCAGAGTAAACTGTTTAGCATCAATAATACTTGGACTCTGAGTCAGCTCTGCGACAAGTTCTTCTTCATCTCCGAGCAATACAAAGCGCTCAATACGATTAGATAGCTCACGCACATTACCGGGCCAAGGGTAATCTAACAGTGCTTTCATGGTGGTGGAACTTAAGCTCACCGCTTCCAGACCGTATTGTCCACCATGAATTTTTAGAAAGTGCTCTATCAATCTGCCAATATCTTCTTGCCGATCACGTAACGGCGGCATTTCAATTGGCACCACATTTAAGCGATAGAATAGATCTTCACGAAATCGTCCTTCTGCAACTTCAACTTTGAGATCTCGATGTGTTGCGGCAATAACTCTGACATCAAGTTTAATTTCACTATTTTGCCCTAGTCGAGAGATCACTCCCTCTTGTAAAAATCGCAATAATTTGGTCTGTTGTAGTAAAGGTAATTCAGCCACTTCATCTAAAAAGATGGTGCCCTCGTTTGCCGCTTCCAATTTACCAATTTTTTGACTGGTAGCGCCAGTGAATGCCCCTTTCTCAGCGCCGAATAGCTCAGACTCAGCCAAGCTTTCAGGAATAGCGCCGCAATTTATAGCAATAAAAGGTTTATTTCGCCTTGGTGATAATTGATACAAAGCTCTGGCTGCAAGTTCTTTACCTGTGCCACTTTCACCACCAATAAGTACAGTGGCATCAGTCGCACTGACGCGCTGCACTCGGGTATACACCTTTTGCATACAGGGCGCTTTACCCACTAAGCCCACCAGCTCCTGCTGCTGTGATAACTCAGACGCTAAACGCTTATTATGCTGCTTAAGCTTTAGCGATTTAGCGACCTTTTCAATTGCCATAAACAGTGATTGGCGCTGATAGGGTTTAGAGAGGTAGTCATCGGCACCCGCTTGCATCGCATCTACCGCATGAGTGATAGTGCCGTAGGCTGTCGCAATAATAAAGCCTAAATCTGCATGCTCCCGCCTTACGTAAGTCAGCAAATCCATGCCAGATAATTGACCCAACTTCCAGTCGGAAAAAACCAAATCGGGCACGCTTTCTTTTAAAGATAAAATAGCTTGCTCTACACTTGCAGCTTCACTAACGAGATAGTTGTTTGCTGCTAACATTTGGCTTATTAATGAGCGCTGATCAGGTTCATCTTCCACCACAAGAATGCGCAAAGGCCGTTGACTCATCTATTTACTCTCCGTTGTATGGTGTGAGAAATCGATCAACAAAATAGTCGCGATGGTGCCTCCTTCAGGGTTATCTTGATAAAGTATATCGCCACCATAGTGACTTTCAATGAGTCGTTTAGCGATATAAATCCCCATCCCGGAACCTTCAGCTTTAGTTGATATATGTGGCTTAAACATCTGCGCTTTAATAGACGCCTCGATCCCCTTGCCCCAATCTGTAATCACGATAGTTCTGTTACTTTCAGTTTGACTCAATTCAATTTTAATCTGCGTGCCATTAACGTCGGCTTCAACCGCATTAACCAACACCGCATGTACAATGCTTCTAAGCTCTGATTCTGCGCCATGAACAGCTACCACTTTATCTGCATCAAAAATCACTTTGGGTTTTAGTCCTGAAATTGACAGTTCAAGTAGAATATCCTGCACGATAGCGTTCAGTGGGACTAAGTTGTCTCGCTGCACCTCGTGACTAGAGAGGGTTAATAATGACTGAATGCTCTTATCCATTAAGCCGATTTTCTTCTGCATTTTTTGATTTATGGCGTCACGATCATCTTGAGACTCGCTATAGATACTTTGCTCAGACAACAACCCTAAGGTGTGTAATGGATTTCTCAAGCTATGGGCAATTCCCCTAGTGATTTGGCCAAGATCTGCTAGATGCTGTTGCTGTGACATCTGCTGCTCTTTTCTTTTCCAACTTTCTAGTGCAAGACTCATGCGGTTAAAGCCACTCATGATCGTTTTAAGTTCTTTTACTCCCTGCTCTTTTAGCTGAATGCCAAAACGACCTTCACCTAGTTTCTTATGGCCACGAGCCAATTCGCTTAATGGCTCTGTCACGTGATGACTTAACCAATAGGCTAATATTAGCGCCATAATACTTGTGAGTAAGATCACCAGCAACACTGATTCACTAAAACGCTCTAGCAGATGATTGGCACCTTGACTGGGTAATTCAATACTACGTTGCTCTCGAACAACCACTCCGTCATCAGTATCGCCCTCTACAATCATGACTCTACCTGCCTGCAGCCAATCATCAGTATCAACCTCGAAACTATTAAGGCTTTCTTCGATCCGCTGTTGATACTCTTTGGCGGCCTCTATCTTTAACTGTTGCAGATTTTCTCGCTCTCCTTCAATATCTCGCCGCTCTTTCTCTAGCAAAGCTTGCACTTTCTCTTGCAGCGCCAATTGCTGCTTCTGGTAGGCACCTCCTTTAACAGCAGGAGTAGCGTTAGCAGCGATCTCCGCCAGAGATTCTGCAAGCTGAGATATTTCTACATCTAAGTCAGCGATATCTTCATCAAGTTCGATGACAAATTGCTCGCTATCTTCAGCCTCAATAAACTCTACATTATCCGATGGTGAAAACTCCCAGTTATCAATATCGGATGCTTTTTGAATCACCACACTAACCAAACTTTTTGATAATGATCTAGAGCTTTGCTCCAATTCTTGTTGAAGCTGTGTTTTAAAATACTGAGCCACAAAAAGCTGACTAATCGCCAGCATCAAAATAAGTGCTCCAAACAGCAGAAAAACATAACGCTTAATAGACATAGTCAACTCTTTACCTAGGGCTCTTGAACTTTCACAGTTGTTTTTGCCGCAGTTTATTGGTTATTTTAACAAGGGCTAGGCTATGCGATTTAATCCTGCTCCACCAATAACCCACAACGCAGTAAAACTAACCAAAAAGCGCGGCCTTTCTGGTTAGTTTCAATACATCCATATTAAGAAGTTCTCTTATCAGCTTTCTAGCTATACAAGTTTAATACCAGTTTGAAAACAACAAAGCCTCAACGGATCACCGCATTACAAGCCGTCATTTGCTATCAACCTTATCACGTTTAATAAAAAAATCCCCATATGGGGAAGTCATCAGCCCTTTTGGGGAAATCTCGATACTCTTTAGAGAGTTACTCCTCAATTTAATAGTAAAAAAGCCATGAATAGTGCACTTGAAGCAGTTGGCACGATCCTCGCTATATCAACTTTGATATTAAGCAAAGCACTCTGTGGCAGCTTTAAGAGCCACAATATTAAAAATTGAATTAAGGGAAAAAGTAATGAAAAAGAACTTACTGGTATGTGCACTATTAACTTGCGGCTTAGCTTTCCAAAGTAGCACTTTTGCTGCTCCGACAGAAATCGACTTAACAGAAACCGATAAGAAAGTATTTACGACTCAAATTGAAACCGATGAAAACGACATAACCCACGTCACGGTAAAATCCAATGGCAAACAACATGAACTCGCTTTTACACCCCAAGAGCTACAAGATAAAGATGTGCTCAAAGAAAAGTTAAGTGTATTGCCAAAAGAAGACCAAGCACTATTAACACGTACTTTGTCTCGTATGCAGCAACCCACCAAAGACAATGTTTTTATCATTGATGCCAAGCAAGATAAGGCGATAAAAATAAAACTAGAAAAACTGTATCAACAACTCGATGGGAAGACGGCCGAAATTGAAGCTCATGTGGTAAAAATTGAAGCTAAGTCTGGCGAGCTTGAGGCCAAAGCACTCGAAATAGAGAGATTATTCGAGCAAAATGAAGGCGACTTTGAAATTCATATTGAATCTCTGTCAGATGATATTGAGCTTATCACTGAACAAATCACAGAGTTAGAGGTTATGCGTTTTGGCGACAGTGAAAAACATGGCAAGTTTATTATCATCAATGATGAAGATGAACAAACTACCGAACATATTCTCAGCTTAATTAACCACATTGAGCTGAGTAAAGAGGACAAACAAAAGCTCATCTCTGCACTCAAAGATGCTAAGTAAGCCTCACTTTAATCAATAAGTGATCTCCCCAATGTGTTTTAGGCAAACAAATCCAAGGTCATGACCTTGTCTCGACGCGGCAAAACACTCGGGGAGCGAGCAAACCTTTATACCGATTACAATGATTGGTATTACCTTGATATAAAAAGGAGTATGTTCACTATTTCTGCACATAACATGTGGTCTTAACAAATATTAATTTGTTAATTGTGAAGCTGTCGATAGAATACTTGTTTAACTTTACCGTATCCTCTTCGGATACTTGAGTTCAACAAGGGTTAGATCTATGTGGTGGCGTATTGTTTTTATCAGTCTTGCATACTTATTGCTCGGCGCACATTTTCTTCGATTTGGGCAAACAGAGGCTTGCATAGCTTACGCTATCGCACCCGCTCTACTATTCATTAGAGCAACATGGGTGACTCGTTTATTACAATTGACGCTAGTGGTTTCTGCCTTCCTAGTTTGGGGAACAAGTGCTTTTGAATATGTTCAAATGCGCATACTTGCAGAAGCGCCCTGGTATCGACTAAGTATTATTATGGTCAGTGTTGTTGTGTTTACCTTATTTGCAGCGTGGTGCGGCAATGGCATTGTACATAGCCGCAGTCAGCGCCGAATTTTCAATTAGCTTTAGCCCATCCAGACTTGAAAATGCAGGGCTTAAGGGAATAGCAAAAACTTAGCAATATAGATATTTAGCCTATAGCTAGGTTCAACAAGATTTATCAGATATAGAGTGAGTCGCGAGCAATCTTCTGCTCGCGATATCAATAAAAATATTCAGCAGTGCTGTTACGCATATCAATATCAATGCGCCATTAAAGCGGATTTCTGAAAAATTGCTATCGATATAAAAGCCCAATGTCGCCACACCCAACATCCCTAGAATCGCAGTTTCCCGCAGAATAACTTCAAATCGATAGAAGAGTAATGCCATCATATTAGGGTATATTCTAGGCAATATATCATACACATAACCATCAAATTTACCGTTAAAATGCTGGCTATACGTAGTCGACATACTTTGCCTTGCGACTAAATAGGCGATTAAGGCACCATTATGAATGGCCAAAGCAAGAATAGCCGGTAGCATAGATGGTCCCAGTAACAGCATGAAAATATAAGCAAATATATACTCAGGAATTGACCTTAAAATAAGTAGGTTAACGTTATTCGTAGCCGCTAGAAATGAGCCTGTTAATGGTTTAAAACTAATGGCTGTTAACAAAAGTGTGAGTAAGTAACTAGCACCTAATGCTGCCACAGCAAGTAACAATGTCGCCAACACACCCGGCAAGGCTTGTTCGGTGACAATCTGATAAAACCACTCCCCAAACAAAACCCATTTATCAGTCGATATCAGATCTGCACTATGGCTTTGGAACATCGGCGGTAAAATATCATCACTCAAAAAACGCCAAACGAGCGAACTAGCGATAGTCGTTACTTCAGGTAATAACAACATAGCAGCGAAAAAATATACAGGTAATAGCTTAGCGCGGCACCAATAAGGGATTGTACCTATTAACACAATAAACAGAATAAGGAGCGCAGCTCCTTGATGATAGTGCCCCTGCCTAAACGCAGATTCGAGATAAAAACCCAGTGTCGGCATTCCTACAAATCCAAGTATCGCGCTGCTTCTTAAGGCACACTCAAATCGATAGCGTACATACGCTTTTATTTCATTAAAGACATGAGCAAAACGGCCATATATGTAGCGACTGACTTTATCTGTATTTGACGGTAAATTTTGCAATGTAGAGGCTGGCGCTTGCTGCAAAATATCACTGAAAACTCGAGCAAACGTTGCGCCATAAGGTAGAGCGATCGCCAACACTCCAGTTAAAGGAGATAAGCCAAAGACTTGTAAAAATAGTAATGCCCAAAACAACTCATGGATAGAACGAATAAAAGCACAAATTGCCGCCACTATGGGCTTGTTATAAATGAGGGCAATTGGACTACCTAGCAATAGTCCTGTGGCGACACCGAGTAAGGCAAAACTTATCGTCTGCCATACCGCTTCCAACAGGTATTCGGTTGCTAAAAAATCTGGCGAGAGAAACCCAAAAGCAATGCGTTTAAGCTCACTCCATGGATCTAACGCGATGATCTCGGTATCGGCCCAATAAAAGCATGCGAGTGTAATAATTAATAAAACCAACGAGACTCGCTGCCAATAGCCAAAAAATGCCCATCGTGGTTCATGTCTATTCATGAAATGTTCACTCAACGATTGTTGAGTTACTGGCTAAAAACTCTTGATTCATAGAATCTTGATAAAAGTCTTGCAGCATGTCAATCGTCAGCAAAGAAGCCTTGCAGTCAATACATTTTCTACCGTTACGCAAGCCAATCACTCGGTCAAAATACTCCAACGCCATATTCATATCATGCAGCACCATAATAACCGACTCATGTTGCTGTAATACATGCTTAATCAGGCGCTTACTCATAAATGGATCGAGAGCAGAAAAAGGCTCGTCACCAATAAAAACCGGCATTTGCTGATATAAAGCTCGGCCAACTGCTGTTCGCTGTCGCTGACCACCAGAAAGCTTAGAAACGGCTTGCGATAATGGACTATCTAGCTCTAGGTCTTGGGCTATGATGTGGACTTCTTCAAGCGGTTTTTTAAATGGAAATGGTAAGTTCAACAGATTATAAAATGCAGAGTTTCGACCAAGCGCGCCCATATAGATGTTATGGAATATACTCAAGCTTTCTACTAAGCCCTGTTGCTGAGAGCAGTATGCAGCGCTCCCATGCAACTGAGTATAAATATGAGAAATAAGTGTAGATTTTCCAGAACCCGAGCTGCCAATAACAGCAACTTTTTCACCTGCCTTTATTGAAAGATCGATAGAATCGAGTGCTTTTTTATCGCCAAAGCTAAGGGAAAAATCACATATTTTTAGCATCAACTAGTCAATTAACCCGATAGTTTTGGCTACATTTTCAATAGGTTCATAATCAGAGTTATCAGCGGCCACAAAGGATTTTCGAGGAAAACTTTTTAGAAGCTCTGGATCGTTCATCTCCAATAATACGGCCGATAGTTTAGCTTTAAAACCATCACCAAAAGCGTCATCAACCCCCTCTCTTACTGTCCACTGATAGTCAGGGTATGTAGGGCTTTCCCAAATAACGTCAACCTTTTTTAAATCAACCTTTCCGGCTGCAACAGCCGATTCCCACACTTTATAATTTACAGCCCCTACTTGATAAACTCCAGCTTGGACTTGAGCAATAGTGCGGCTGTGATCTCCAGAGAATCCAATACGCTTAAAAATGTCTTCCGGTCGTTTACCCAGGTTTCGTTCAATAAAAAACTGCGGCATTAATCGCCCCGAGGTCGAATCTTTCGAACCAAAGGTAAAGGTGTAGCCGTTAAGATTTGGAAAACTATCGTTAACTAGCATATCCGTCGAGTGATGTGCGATAAAATAACTTTTAAAAAACTGGTCTTCGTAACCTTGGGCTATCGCGTCAGAACCAGGAACGAGTCGCCTAGCTTGAACGCCTGAAAGGCCACCAAACCATGCCAGCTGTACTTGATTGTTTCTAAATGCTGTTACTGCTGCAGAGTATGACTTTACTGGGATATATTTAACTTCTACGCCCAATTTCTCTTCTAAATACACCGCAACTTTATCAAAGCGAGTTCGCAGCTGGCTCTCATCCTCATCAGGAATAGCGGTAAATGTAAAGGTAGCAGCTAATGCGCTTGGCGCGACAAGCAAGAGAAATACACTTATAAGGGGTTTAAACGCAAACATAATCAGCCTGATTTGACAAAAATTTAACGGATCTTAACCAAATTGGGTAAACAAACCCAGAATTATGTCGCTAAAGTGTTAGATAATTACGGATTAAGACATAACCGCGCTTCTATTTTCGACGATCAATCTGCCTTTCAAGCTGAATGACGACACAATTCAGCAAAGGTTAAGTAATTGAAGCGTAAACTCCTACGCAAATTGAAACACTTAGTTGGCAGTTGGCATAATTCTGCGTAAACTAATCTTTATCGCATTCAAGGATATTTGACTATGAGAATATTGGTTGTTGAAGATGATCCGATTCTATCTCACCACCTAAAAGTGCAATTGAGCGAACTAGGAAACCAAGTTCAGGTTGCATTAACAGCAAAAGAGGGATTTTATCAAGCAACAAACTATCCAATAGATGTTGCTATTGTTGACCTTGGCCTCCCAGATCAAGATGGCATTAGTTTGATTCAGAGCCTACGCGATAACGGCCTTAAAGCACCTGTACTCATTTTGACAGCACGAGTTAATTGGCAGGACAAAGTTGAGGGCCTCAATGCTGGCGCCGATGACTACTTAGTAAAACCTTTCCAGAAAGAAGAGCTCGTTGCTCGACTTGATGCACTAGTTAGACGTAGTGCCGGTTTTGTTAAGCCTAAAATAACCAGTGGTGCCCTGGAGATCGATTTAGCGGCAAAGCAAGTCACAATGAATGAAGAACCGATGGAAGTCACCGCATTTGAGTACCTCATTCTCGAATACTTAATGCGCCATTGCCATGAAGTTGTCGCAAAGCAGCGCCTACTCGACGTGATCTACGGCGACAAAGAAGGCGACCCTAACACTATTGAAGTCATGGTAAGCCGATTACGCAAAAAACTGACTAAAGATGGTTTGGAAAATCCTATCGCCACCATCCGTGGTCAAGGCTATAAATTTAACCTGCCATGCAGCTAAACTTTAAGCCTAAGAAACGTCTGCTAACGCGGATGTTTCTCACCTCATTATCAATCATTGCTCTAGTGGGCTTTGGTTTAGCGTGGATGGTCAATATCCTTCACGCACAAAATAGCTACAACGAAGAAACGTCTCAACTCATTGCAGAGATCCCTAAAGTTGCTGCGGAACTTAGAGAGCATGATCTTCTCCCGGATAATAGCGACGAATGGTTAGCAGAAAACAATGCCTCCCAGCGCTATATTATTGCCAGTTGTGATAGCACTTTTAACCAGGTATGGACATCTTCAATGGCTGTTGACCGCGGTCTATTTGATACTTGTGAGCGATTCAATGAGATCCGTGATAGCAACCCGCCTTACTACCTTTCTTTAGCGGATACACGTGGCTATTTTGTTTACTTACTTTCATTAGATATCGCAGGCAGTGAATATAATTTGCTGGTACTGAAAGATGCCGAAAAGCTTGAAGAAGAATACAGTAAGTTTAGCCGTCGAACCTATATACGTTTAGGTTTCGTACTCGCACTAGCGCTAGTATTATTGATCAGTGCTGCCTATTGGGGAATGCGTCCCTTAGTGCAACTTAGAAATGAACTACAATCGGTAAACAGTGGCAAATCTAAGACTCTTTCTGAGGGCTACCCCGTTGAATTAGAAGGTGTCACGCAAGCGCTTAATCAGCTTTTAGTACAATCAAGTGCACAGCAACAGCGATACCAAAACGCGATGAATGATTTGGCCCACAGCCTTAAAACTCGCCTGGCAGCTGTGCATGCCATTACTGATGACGCCACATTAGATAAAGAGGCGACTAGCGAAAAAATAATGGAACAAGTTAGCCAAATGGATCAGCTGGTCAAATATCAATTGAAGCGAGCAATGCTAGGAAGAAAAGGGTTAAAGCAAGAGCAAACTCTAATCGCCCCGCTTGTGGATCAGCTTGCGCAAATGCTATTTAAAGTATATCGAGACAAACAGGTGATTTTTGAGTCTCATATTGAGCAAGAACATGTATTTCCAGGTGATAAAGGCGACTTAATGGAGCTCTGTGGCAACTTGATGGAGAATGCATTCAAGTTATGCATCACCACAGTAAGAGTATCATCTTATTACAACGATGCCGGCGAGTTTGAGTTATTAGTTGAAGATGACGGCCCAGGCGTTGATGAAAGTATCAGACAGAATATCATTCAGCGCGGAGTAAGAGCTGATACCCAGAAAGCGGGACAAGGTATAGGTCTAGCTGTCTGCAATGAGATAGTTATCAGCTATGGTGGACGTCTCAGCATTGAGACGTCGGAATTAGAGGGAGCTTGTTTTAGGATCTCTATCCCTATTTAGCGCCATACAGTTGCTCGGCACGATTAAACATTATCCATGAAGTTGCGATATATTTATCGCAATTTTTTGGCATATTGCCACGATGTGAGTGGGTAAATCCTGCAGGCGCAATCACCATAGTGCCCTTTTTAGGTTTCACTTTTTTATCTTGATAATAAAACTCAGTTTCGCCGCCCTCTTCCACATCATTTAAGTAAAACATATACAATACGACTCGATGCAAGGCTTCGTTATGATTTAATTGCGGAAATTGCTCTGAATGCCAGTGCGGGTATCCCCCCTTGTCTTTATCATACTTCTGGATATTGATGCTGCCGCTTCGGTATAGGTACTTAACAATCGCCTCCGCTCTCGGCTCGCCTAACGTTGCGTAATTATCAGGCTTTAGCGTTACAGCCTCACCATTTTCATTCGACACGCCCACGGACACAGCCCCCATCAGTGCCATCGAATACTTATTGAAGTAATTAGCAGCATGAGAAAGCGTATAACCTAGCAAGCTATTTTTAAGTGTTGTTAGGTCTTCATGTGAATCAAGCATCAGATCGCGGCTTAGCTTTTTCTCAATATCCACGCCACCACCTGTGCTACCAGCTAAAACTCCAGGGTGGCTATCGAAAGCACTAATAAGTTGATCACAAAGTTCATCGGGAAGTGCATTAGGGTATATTTCAATAAAATCCATTTGATACTCTTAAAACTGTAATTGTTTGAGTTCCCATATTTGTAAACATATGAGTTAAGCAATTGTAAATTATACAGGTTGCGTTAAAATAGCAAATTAAGGAAGAATCACACAAACACATATGCCAAATAGTTGTAAAGTTGCAGTGGAGCAGCTACAGATCGGTAACTTCATAAGACTACCTATCTCATGGAAAGATCATCCATTCTTATTCAGTAGCTTCAAAATTCGGCAACAAGCTCAAATTGAACTCATTAAGAACCTTGGGATTGAACATGTATTCGTTATCGTTGAACGCAGCGATACGCCGATCTTAAGCGTTAAAGATGCTCAAGCCCCAAAACAGAACGCTGTAGAAAGTGATTTGGATAAACTTTCAGATGAACTTAACAAACAAAAAGCTGAAAGTATTGAAGCTCACAAAAGTTTGAGACGCCATTTACAGAAAACTGAACAACAATTTGAACGTTCAGTGGCGATGATCCGAAGCTTAATGGGTAAACTACGCAATCGCCCCCTGAATGCGGTCAACGATGCAAAAGAGCTGATCCATAATATTTGCGAACAGTTATTAACATCAGATAAGTTAGTCTTGCATTTAATGTCAGACTCAAAAAATGACGATGGTATTTACTTTCACTCTCTAAATGTATCTGTCTTATCGATGTTAATCGCAAAAGAGCTAGGTTGGACACGTAATGAGATAGAGCTAATTGGCTTAGGCGCGCTATTTCACGACACCGGAAAATTGAAAGTGCCTACTCAACTAATGAGAAAAACCACACCGCACACGCAAGCAGAGCAAAACTTTATCAATCAACATCCAGCGATGGGTGTCGAATTACTGAAACTTGCTGATAACTTCCCAGCTGAAGCATTACCAATAATATTGAACCATCACGAGTTTCTAGATGGTTCTGGTACACCCAAAGGGCTAAAAGAACCTGAAATTGATAAGCTAAGCCAGCTTGTCACCGCAGTAAACACTTATGATAACCTTTGCCATTCAGATCGAAGCAGAAAAGCTCGCACGCCATTTTCTGCTCTTGGCTACCTGTACAAGCATTATCAATCACAATTAAACCCCGACATAGTCGGTAGAATGGTAAAAATGTTGGGGATTTATCCACCTGGCAGTATTGTTGAACTTTCTTCAGGTCAATACGGTATGGTCATGTCTGTAAATGTAAGCCAATTACTTTTGCCAAGGATCTTAGTTTACGATGCATTAGTGCCTAAAGAACAAGCACCTATTGTTGAACTTGCACAAGAAGGCATAACAATTGTTAGATGTTTACCTCCTGCAGCTCTTCCTGAAAAAGTATTCAAGTACCTAAACCCTAGGGAAAGAGTTAGCTATTTTTTTGGTAGTGACAACTAGAGAAAAGCCATTTTATAGCGATTCAACTTGTCTATTTCTTGCTCTATTACGCAGCTGTTACTAGATTTAATCTAATAATAAATGCATTGGAGTAAGTTTTTATGACTGAATTACCCAGTTTTGACAGGTTGCTTTGGCTTGCGGAAAACGATCCCAAAGAGTTAGATGCTTTGCAGAAAAAGTTAAATCAACAAGTCATAGATGAGAGTGCTGCAACCAGTAAGCCCAAATTAATATCTTTACTGGACCATCTCGAAAAAAAGCTCTCTCTGTGTAAGACACCCTATCAACGCTACCACGTAGTTAGCAATATGATGTATCAAAAACTATCTAGCCTTAATGACATATTAAATCGGCCGGAAGAGTTTTATCAGCACAAAGCTAGCGTACTTAGATTTACAAGTACTGAGCGAAATGCTGAAACTAAAACAGCTCGCTAGATGCGAGCTGTTTTAGTTATAACCAACCTTTGCGTTTAAAGAATAAATAAGTACCTGCGGCACTACCAAACATCATCAAAATAGCCATCGGGTAACCTAATTGCCAATCAAGCTCAGGCATATTAGCGAAGTTCATACCATAACTACTTGCAATTACTGTTGGTGGTAAGAAGACTACCGCTGCGACCGAAAATATCTTAATAATCTTATTCTGTTGTAGCCCACTAAACCCCATTGCAGCATCCAACAAGAAGTTCAACTTATCAAAAATAAACTGACTATGCGGCATCAAAGATTCAATGTCTGAAAGCATTTCACGTAGATCTTTAAGTTCGCCTTCGGATAGTTTATCCCAATAATATTTCTGCATAAAACGTAACGAACGTTGCGTATCAAGCAAACTTAGTCTTATCTTGCCATTAGAATCTTCTTGTCGGGTAATGAGTTTGAAGACATCATCAAGCTCTTCATTTTTAAATACTTCTTCACTAACACTATCAAGCACAGTGTATACATCTTCAATTAGATCTGAAAGATAATCGACTTTTAGATTAAATAGTTCAAGGAGTAATGCTTGCGGGGTTGAAGCCTCAATACGACCGAGCCTCAAGTAGTTCCTCAATAATCTGATTAAACCTACATCCTCCTCTCTAATCGTCAACAAGAAGTTTGGCCGGATATTAAAAGAGACGTTTACACCTTTGACATCTTGCCCTGCTCGTTGGGGAAAGAGGGAGTTGATATGTAATCCATCTTTATTCTGATAAAAACGGGCTGAAGCCTCAATCTCGTTAATGTCTTCCTCTTCAGGCACATCTTCAACCGAAAACTGACTTAACCACTCTCGTTCATTATCATCAGGCTTATAAAGATCTAACCACAGTGTGCCGGGAGGGATATTATCCTTGATGCTCAATTCGCTTATCGTTAAGTTACGATTTTCGTAGGCATAGGCTGTTATCATAGCTCCTCCTTCATACAATTAATCAACTAATAGAGTAAAAAACGAGGCTATTCTAACCTAAAAAGATATATCGCAAAGCGCTAACTAAAAGAAAAACCTCAATTATTACTCTTGTACCGTATTTGCGACAATAATTCGCTCTTGATTAGACAATCTGACTTTTATTCCATCAACTGTTGTTATTTCGTTGTTGGCAATATTCTTTTTTCTTACTTGGTACACAACGGTATCATCACTCATAGGCGACACAATTGTTACACTTACAACCTTATTACCATCTTGCCAATCCCAGTACCAATAGCCAGCACTTGCTAGTAATGAAAGGCTAAGAATTGCATATAAAGCAAAGCGAATTATTATTCCCCGTCCCATATCTTGAGTTCGCTCTTTAGCGGGGTTCACTTTAGACTGGCGAATATAAAACATAGCACCCGCTATGACTAATATCGTCACAAGAATTTTTGTTAGCACGCGCAATCTCCAAACCCATAATGAAAAACCATTATAACCAAATTCACAGTTTGAAACTGTTAATAATATCTAAGCATTTAAACGCAGTAGCTGATTAATTGGAGATGAACCTGCAAAACAAAATGCGTTCTGCTATAAAGTAGGTATCAATTCAAACAAAGGCTTTCTATGAGATTAACCCAATCAATCTTTACCGCTTTATTAATTTGCGTAAACTCCTCAGCTTTTGCCAACGTAGAGGTTACATTTCCCTCTAACTCTGAACTCATATTGGTTAACGGTAAGGAGAACAACAGTACGGATAAATTATCGCTAGGTAACGGTGAAAACCAATTAGCATTGCGATATATCGGTCGTTACCAACAACAAGGATCTCAAACCCAATTTAGCTCTGACGTCGTCATCATGACATTTTCAGCTGAAAATGCACAGCTGACTATAACGTTACCAAGAATACGTTCAAATAGCGCCGCAGATGCTTTTAACCGAAATCCAAACATAACTCTGAAAGATTCAACCGGAGTCGATATTGCATTCCGTCAGGACAAGCTCATCAAAGATGGCATGCAACTTGGCCGAGATTATGAAAAAGAGATCTTTGATTACAATAGTAGTAACCAAGTGGCTGCGTTAGGCGCTTTAGCTGCACCAATAGCAACTCAAGTTCAGCCAAATCTACAGCAGGTTGAAAACGTTGCAAAACAGGCTAATGCTCCCAAACAAACAGATCAAATAAATGTTGGCCAGATGCTCGACTTTTGGTACCAACAAGCCGATGAAGAAACTAGAAAAGCATTCAAATTGAAAATTAACAGTAAAGAATAAAACCAATACCATACTGGCACTACAAACTTAAGGTTAATTGGTTTTAGTGCCACTGCAACTTAGATTTACCACCCTCGTGTACATAACACCAATAGATCTTCAATCACCGCTGTAGTCGCAAACAGAAAAACCTAAAAGCGCTAACTAATCCAGGCTGTTAACTTTCTCTAAAAGCTTAGATATTGTCAAGATAGCTAAGTGCCCACTTAAAGTCATTGATTCAGTAATGCCTCAATATTGTTCTATTTCAAAGCATTGCCGTCAGTAAATAACTTACTCTTTATTATCCTCGAAGTGTACACATGGGCATATCAGCCACACAGCTATCAGTGCAGCCCTAAGCACTATAGCCAAATGATTAACTGACTCAAATTACAGACGTAAAAAAGCCCGTTGCGTTAGCAACGGGCTTAATACTCTCTTAACGAGACCGATGTTAATAAGAACAGGCACCTGGAAATGACCTACTCATACATGGGCATATCGACCACACCGCTATCAATGTAATGCAGAGCGCTATAACACCATGATTAGCTAACTCAAATTGCAGACGTAAAAAAGCCCGTTGCGTTAGCAACGGGCTTTCTCGTATTAGGCGCCTGGAAATGA
>NZ_JBFRIY010000080.1:991-4108 GCF_041468565.1 Shewanella sp. 10N.286.54.B9 | reverse complement strand
GTTCAAGTTCATTAACGCAGCATCAGAGTCGCTAAAACTCGCCTGTAGGAGTGTTTTTGGCTTGCTACTTCTGCGTTAAATAAACTCATAAGGGAATAACCATTATGTCATTTATTCGCCTTGAATTAGCGTGCCAAAAACGCTCTGAGTAGATCAACTTATTATACTGATTGGTATAATCCTTATACCCTTTAATAGACCGTAACGTAGAATAGGATATCTAATGAAGTTCACCCGAGCATTTTCTTTGATCATTGCAATGGTCATTGCCCCTGCAGCCCTTGCCGGGTCTAACACCCAAAGCGATGACACCGCGGCGATAAAACAGAAGCTGTCTGATACATTAAGCGTAAATGTGATGTCGCTGAAAGAGTCGCCAATTCCTGGTTTGTATGAAGCCTTAACTAATCGTGGTGTGCTATACATCAGTAAAGATGGTACTAAGCTGCTGCACGGTAATCTTTATGATTTAGATAAAGGCATGAAGAACCTAACCGAAGCTGCGATGTCTGGTCCACGTATTGACATGATGAAGCCACTAGAAGAGAACATGTTGGTTTACAAAGCCAAGAATGAAAAGCATGTTGTTACTGTGTTCACTGATGTTGATTGTGGTTACTGCCGCAAGCTGCATAATCAAATGGATGAATATAACGACCTGGGCATTACAGTTAGATACCTCGCTTTCCCACGTGCCGGTATTCCATCAGCTAATGCTGACGAGATGGAAGCGGTTTGGTGCGCTGCAGATCCACTTCAAGCGATGACTGATGCTAAGTCAGGTAAGGCAGTTAAAGTGGCTAAGTGTGATGCGAAAATTGCAGAGCAATATAACCTTGGGCAAACCTTTGGTATCAACGGAACGCCTGCAATCATACTTGAAGACGGCAGCTTGATCCCAGGTTACCAGCCGCCTAAAGATCTATTAAGAGTGTTAGATGCTGCAGCCGCAGAATAATTATTGATTAGTAAAGAAGGTGAGCCTCGGCTCACCTTTTTTGTGCCTGCTAAATAGAGTGAAGAGCAAGCCTTTGCTAGCAGTCTTTGCTATGCTGGCAAGACTCATTGTTTAAAGGTAGTTAGCCCTGTGATCCATAAGATAGTCCGCCGCTCAAAAGTCGATGATAGCCATTTACCTAACTCTCTATCCCCACTGTTAAAACAGATATATGCCAGCCGTGGTGTGAGTGCAAATGAATGTGAATTGAGCTTAGGTAAACTGCTTAGGCCCAATACTATGTTGGGAGTGACCCAAGCCGCAGAAATAGTCGCAGATGCGATAGCAGCGCAAAAATCGATTCTTATTATGGGCGACTTTGATGCTGATGGCGCCACATCGACCAGCGTGTGTATGTTAGCGCTGAAAATGATGGGCGCAAAAAACATCGACTACCTTATCCCTAATCGATTTGACTACGGTTATGGCCTCAGCCCCGAAATTGTTGCGGTAGCGGCGCAGAAAAAGGCCGAAGTGATTATCACAGTCGATAACGGTATTTCTTCAATTGAGGGGGTTGCCGCAGCTAAAGCACTGGGTATGACCGTTGTTATTACCGACCATCACCTACCAGGTCAGTCTATACCTGATGCTGACGCGATTGTTAACCCTAATCAACATGGCTGTGAATTTGCCAGTAAATCGATTGCTGGGGTTGGCGTAGCGTTTTATTTGATGTCAGCACTACGCGCAGAATTAAGGCAACGTGACTGGTATCAGCAGCAAGGTATCAACGAGCCAAATTTAGGGCACTTGTTAGATATCGTTGCTTTAGGCACTGTTGCCGACGTGGTATCGCTTGATACCAATAACCGCATTTTGGTGGAAGCGGGGCTGCAACGAGTGAAGGCGGGTCGCTGCCGAGTGGGGATCACCGCGCTGCTGGAAGTGGCTAAACGTACTCCGTCACGTATTGTGGCCTCCGACTTTGGATTTGCAGTTGGCCCAAGGCTCAATGCTGCAGGTCGTTTGGATGAGATGGCATTAGGGGTAGAAACACTCTTATGTGAAGACATTATGTTGGCACGCAGAATGGCATCTGAGCTCGACAGCTTAAATGCAGAGCGGCGCGATCTAGAAACTGAGATGCAGCAAGAGGCGCTTAAAAGCCTTGAGAGCGTTGAGTTAAACGAGACTGAACTTCCTTGGGGAATAGCACTATTTCAGGCTGATTGGCATCAAGGTGTTATTGGCATTTTAGCCTCACGTATTAAAGATAAATATCATCGACCAGTTATCGCATTTGCCGACGCAGGAGATGGCCAAATAAAGGGGTCAGCTCGCTCGATTAAAGGTTTGCACATGCGCGACCTTTTAGAGCTGATCAACAGTCGTCATCCGGGTTTAATTTTAAAGTTTGGTGGTCACGCGATGGCGGCAGGTCTTTCAATAAAAGCCGGTCAGTTTGCGCTGTTTGCTGAGGCTTATGACAAAGCTATTCGAGAAACTTTAGCGCCAGAATTACTCACCGGTGAACTGGTTTCTGATGGTGAGCTAACGCCAGATCAATTTGCCTTACCGTTAGCGGCGGAGCTTCGCGCAGCAGGCCCTTGGGGGCAAAACTTCCCAGAGCCACTGTTTGATGGTCACTTTAGAATTATTCAACAACGTATAGTCGGTGAGAAACATCTTAAATTGGTATTAGAGACTGAATGTGGTCAGGTAATGCTCGACGCTATCGCCTTTAATGTCGACTTAAAAACCTGGCCAGATGCGACCATTCAACATGCAGAGATTGTTTATAAGCTGGATGTGAATGAGTTTAGAGGCAATCAAACCTTGCAGTTGATGGTGGATCAGATAGCGCCAATGTAGTTTGGGCTGTGAAATCAGCTGTTCATTTCTTTAAAATCAAAGCCAAAGTGGTGGTGCTTCGCCCATTCTCGTAGCAGAGAGTCGAGCCAAGGGCAAAGCGCTTGCGCCCGCTGTTGATTTCATAGCTCTTGATTTCATAAGAGTCGAGCCCTCAGCGCCCCAGACGAAGTTGCTTTCCTCGTACTTATTCAAAATAGCCTAACACTTCCGATGGGGCATCTGCTGTAAATGGATTTACGAATGCCGCGGTGGCATGGTCAATGATGTTCCCGACATCATATAGACATTTCCCATATCCATATGGG
>NZ_JBFRIY010000080.1:0-317 GCF_041468565.1 Shewanella sp. 10N.286.54.B9 | reverse complement strand
ATTTCCCATATCCATATGGGTCAGATGCCAGAGAACGGCCTGTCCCGCGAAAGCTATGCCCACATCTGATAGGCAGGATGCCTGAATGTCTTGAAGTGCATGGATGCACGAGAAAGACCGTGTGGACATTACGGACTTTGGTTTATGAAGAGTCTTCAATGTACTTCGGCAACGCTGATGGGGAATGGGTGTTTTCTGTTAGTTTTGTAACATACTTTTGCCCCAAAGTGAGTTGGCCCTCTATTAATTTTATCAAGCTACGCTTGACCTAAGTCGTGGCGCTTCGCCCACACCAGAGCCAAGGGGCAAAGCGCTTG
>NZ_JBFRIY010000079.1:0-67368 GCF_041468565.1 Shewanella sp. 10N.286.54.B9 | reverse complement strand
TTGTAGACTATTTGTGGAGAATAACTAAACGGCATAGCCTCCGCCTTGTCAAAATAGCCAATAAACTGCGGCAAAAACAACCGTGAAAGATCAACAACCCCTAATTGTCTTTGATTAAAATATCGATGATTTCTCGAGTTTTGTTATTGACCTTAATTGGCACATCATCGATATCGATGACAACATTCCCATTGGAGTCGATAGGTGATGTTACTTTTCCACGTGAGAATAGATCGTCACTTAGCCTGTCGCCCCGCTGTAGCTTTTTTGCCAGCCAGGCGGTAGTGGTTCGCCTCTATTCACTTTCTTTTGCAGGCCATAGGGCAGTGTTTGCTGCTTGTTTTTGCCTTTATGTTTGTAGCTTTTATCATGTTTTTCAGATGCATACACAGAGCCGCTACTAATCACTATTGCAAGTAGTATTAATAGAATACTGCTGATTTTTAACTTCATAGTAGGCTCAACGCTGTTATTCATTACGGCTAAGTATAGTCAATGCAGCTTGCATTAGCATATTGCAAACAACTATGAAAAATCATGTGAATGTTGAGCAATAACCTGCATAGATAGGCTTGAACCGTGTTCCATTTTTTATAAAACCGAAACTTTTTAGCTTGGTGTAAATTGCAGAGATAGCACTTTACAGCCTGTTTTATAAGCACTTAACAGCGATATGTCGTTGTTAAGTTTGCGTTCAGCAAGCATCAATTAGAATAACCTCATTAAAAACTGGTATGCCTTATGCAGATATCAATTATCTACATAAATAGTCTTCTCTAATTAAAGAGCTGCATAAGGCCAGTTCTAAACGGAGGTATAGTATGAACAACTCAACAATACAGAGCTACGCAGCTGGACTATATAAAGAGTATGCTCAAGATCTTGTTATTGGCAATCATTTTGTTTCAGACAAGCGTTTACAAGAGTTTGTTGCCGAACTAGACCGTGATGGCTTATTGCTTGAAACATTTAAATGGGATGACTGGTACAACAATAGCTATATGGTTGACCGCCCTGAATATATAGCAGATGCCACATTATATGAGTGTCAGCTGTTGGTCACAGCGATGTCTCGCTTAGACAGGTTTAGTCCTGGGGTACTCAGTAATATGCGTCAGCAAGGTGTATTAAACGCCATTGTAGAGCGTTTTAGAGTGCTATCGTTTCAGCCCGCGATGTAAATTAGGTTGAAACTGTGAATTTAAAAAAGCCGCATAATGCGGCTTTTTTGCTTTTAGGGTTTAACTTAATGAAGAGGTTAATCCGCAAATGGCACTGGGCGAGGTGTATCTGCTGTCGATGGCGGCAGAATAGGTAACACTATTTGCGGCTGCTCACCGGTTAAGGAATTTAAAAATGACACCATCTGCTTAGTTTCCGTTTCAGTTAACGCCTGACCTAACTGGATATCAGCCATGGTATTTACAGCTTCTGCCAATTCCCAAACACTGCCATCGTGGAAGTACGGGTAGGTCAGTTCAATATTTCTTAGGGTCGGTACTTTGAACACAAACTTGTCGGCCTCTTTACCGGTAACCCCTTTTCGTCCTTCAGCTGGGTTATTGGTGTGGAAAGGCTTAACAAGTCCCATCTTCATATACATAGTGCCACCGACCGCTGGGCCGTTATGGCAACTCACACACCCTTTGTCTTTAAATAACTGATAGCCCGCTTTAGCATCGCTGCTGATAGCACTTTTGTCGCCAAGTAAAAACTTATCGAAGGGAGCATTTGGTGTGACAAGTGTTTTTTCGAATTCTGCGATGGCGTCGGTGATCTCTTCAATCGTAATACTATCGTTCTGGTAAACGCTCGCAAATCGCGCCTGATAAGCAGGCATTGAACGAATAGTATCTACTGCCAGTTCGTGGCTAAAGCCCATCTCTTTAGGGTTAGCGATAGGACCACCGGCTTGCTCTTTAAGATCTTTTGCTCGTCCATCCCAAAATTGTGCCAATCCATATTCTGCGTTTAGTACGGTAGGGGAGTTAATAGGCCCTTGTTGCCAGTTATGTCCGATTGACGTTGGCAAAGCATCGACGCCGCCAAGTGACAAGTTGTGGCAAGAGTTACAAGAGATAAAACCTGACTTCGATAGTCTAGGTTCGAAAAATAGCATTTTACCGAGCTCTACTTTTTCAGGGTTGGTGATTACTGCTGCGGGTATTATCTCGATAGGTTCGCTTGCAGCAAATGTAGTAGCAGAAAAAACAGTAGTCATGGCGATAGTAAGAATTGATAATTTGGTCATGGGCGCCCCTATAAACTTACTTTGTGTATGGTTATTTGTTGGGGTTATATTAAGTGATTATTTTTATTCAAGATAACTATATGAATCGATTGGGACTATCGCTGGATTGGATTAATTTAATGGGATCTTAGTCGCAGTAGAAATCAATTTAGCTTGCTAGGGTAAATAAGCCTCAGTTGTAGAGTGTCACGTTTGTGCTTAGAGTCTATTACGCATAAAACAGTGAGATAACACACTGGTTATTATCGTTTCAATCTGCGTAGTAAAATCTTCCTATCAAGCCAGCGAGCGGTATTGCTCATGTGGTTTTGACTTTTTTTGAGCCAGTACCGCGCCCAAGTGTATTCTAAGCTTAACACCGCTAACCCAATAGGTAGCAGCAACCAAGCTGGGCCTGGCAGTATGATTAGCGCCGCGCCTGTTAAGGTCAATACTCCACCAACGACTGTAATAAGTGTTTTCTTTAGCATTAGCTTCTCCTGTGATTCGTTGAGGGTGGCTAACATTCAGCACCTGCGACTAAGGCTTTGTATGTTAATTGCACTTACTGAGTATATGCCTGATCTCCAATGATAGGTAAAAGCAACTGTAACAATTCCTTTCTTTGATTTAGCTGTGCATAAGTTCTGAGTCTTGGAGTGTTACGCTACTCTATCGAGTGCCATTTAGGGGGTTGAAGCGCTATTCTTGGTGATATCGCTATGATTGACTAGAATCTTTGGTAGGCCAGTGAATGTTAATGCTGCGAGATAGAAGGCGAAGGAGGCTAAATACTCAGTATGTGTAATAATATTTTTACCTATATTCAAAGGATTGCTGATGTTGTCGGCAAACATCGATGGATTACGCTGTTTTTGTTGCTAAGCAGCGCATCATCTTTTAGTTATGGGGACACTCTGTATTTAACCTCTTTGCATTGGCCTCCTTATGCTGGCAGTCAGTTGAAAAATGAGGGGGCAAGTATTGCGATTACTCGTGCGGCATTAGAAGCGGTAGGCCATAAAGTTCAGGTTGATTTCTATCCTTGGAGCCGTGCTGTGAGAATGGCTTCGAGAGCTGATTCCAAATACTCTGGTTATCTACCTGAATATGCTTACCCAACAGAAAAATTCGTCTTTTCAAATTCAATGGGCAGTAGCCCTTTGGGGTTGGTTGAGCAAAAACGTCACCCTATTAGTTGGTCAAATCAGAGTGACCTTAATCAGTACACCATTGGCGTAGTCCAAGGGTACGTTAACACCGAGCAACTCGATAAAATGATAGCCCAAGGTGTACAGCCAGCTGAAACAGTCGCTTCAGATATCCATAATATTAAAAAAGTGGTTTCAGGGCGCATAGATGCTGCCGTTATCGATACCTATGTTCTGGGGTATTTACTCGCACAACCTGATATGAAGCCTGTTGCCAGCCGAGTACAGTTAAATAAACATATTTTGACCCACAAAGAGCTTTATATTGCCTTCAAAAACAATGAAGAAGGTAAGAAGTGGCGCGATCTTTTTAATCAAGGCTTGGCTAAAATAGATGTAGATAAAATACTAAAACAGAACATGCCGCAGTAGCTTTGTCATCTGCGTGACTTCAATCTGTCTTATAAGCCGCTTACTTTATTCCCTTAACCTCACTCATGCTGCATTTAATCATGGAAACATTGCCTACTGAGTTACACACATTAGTGGACTTGATTGATCGCTATCCGCAGTTACATGCTAGAACCTTGACTAAGCTGGAGTTCAAAAACCATAGCTATCCCGTTATTAGTGCTGAGTTGGGAGCAAAGGAGGCTGACGTACCCTGTGTATTATTTGTTGGAGGCGTGCATGGCGTCGAGGTCATTGGCATTCAGGTAATAATGGCATTGCTTGAAAGTATTCTATCTAGGCTTGAGTGGGACAGTCAGTTGCAGCTGCTGTTAAGCCAAATTAAGCTCGCTTTTGTTCCTATTGTTAATCCTGTCGGGTTACAAAACGGTACACGCTGCAATGGACAGCGGGTGGATTTAATGCGAAATGCTCCCATAGAGGCGGAAACAAAGGTTACCTTTCTCGTTGGTGGGCAAAAACTATCATCTCATCTGCCTTGGTATAGGGGACGACATGGGGTAGAGCAAGAAACGCAAGCTTTGATCCAGTATGTTGAACAACTTAAGGCCAATGCTTCTAGCCTTATTTCCTTAGATGCACATTCAGGTTTTGGTATGACCGATCACATCTGGTTTCCATTTGCAGGTTCTAACAAACCGATGCAAAACATAGGACGGATCCATTATTTAGAGCAGTTATATCAAGCAAGTTACCCGCATCATAGTCACTATAGTTTTTCACCTCAAAGCTTAATCTATCGTACTCACGGTGATATTTGGGATTACCTTACTATGCCAAAAACTGATAAGCCTTTTTTACCATTAACACTAGAGATGGGCTCCTGGATTTGGGTTAAGAAAAACCCCCGGCAAGTGTTCAATTTTGCCGGTTTTTTCAATCCACAAAAGCAGCACCGGCAGCTAAGGGCACTACGCAAGCATACTGTTTTAATGCATTTTTTAATGGATTTAGCGGCTAGTCGCGCATTGGAGAGTATGAGTCAAGAAATGCTAATAAAACAGAATCATGTCGCTTTTAAGCGTTGGTTTCAACGCTGATGGATATAGTGCTTAACAATGACAACCCTAAGTGGATACTGGTACGCGGTTTGATGCGTGACAAACGTCATTGGCAAGATTTTTCTGAGTCTCTATTTGCTGCAGTAATAGCGCTTAATATTGATGTTATCGCACTCGACTGTTTAGGTAACGGTGAGTTCAGTCATGAGAATAGCCCGTTAACCATTACGGCATATGCCCGTGCGTTATTGGAGCAATTGGAGGGCAATGATAACAATATAATAGGGCTTTCAATGGGGGGAATGATAGCCCTTGAAATGGCACGTTTAGCCCCCGAAAAAGTCAGCAAAATTGTTGTTATTAATGCCAGTGCCGCCAATCTGTCTCCTTGGCACGCGCGTTTTAGTATCGCTGCGGTATTAAGGGCATACCGGACAAGGGTCAAATGCGATCAGGTTCATTGGTTAGAAGCCACTGCACTTAAATTGTCCAGTGATTGCAATGGTGAGAATCTCTCAATCGCTAAACAATGGAGTGCATTGAGGCTAGAAAGTCGTGTTAGATTGTTGAATGTGTTTCGGCAGTTGTGGGCTTGTGCACGATTTAAATGTTGTGATTCTCTACAACAACCCATTTTTGTGTTTAGTGGCAACAAGGATAAGTTGGTCTCGCCAAGTTGCAGTATGGCAATAGCGAAGCATTACCGATGTCAGCTCATTGAGTTTGACGAAGCAGGACATGATATCAGCTTAGACGCTTCAACTACGCTCGCTAGGCAGTTGAAGCATCTGTTATTGTCAACGAACTAAGCTTTGGCTACAACGGTTTGACCGATGGGCGTAAGGCTCAAAATTGCCAGTTTTAGGTGCTGTAATGCAAACGGGATCCCTATGATGGTAATGGCACAAGCAAAGGCGTGCATGATGTGGCCAATGGCCAGCCAGATCCCAAACAGTAAGAACCAAACTATATTACCGACGGTGCCAAATGCGCCTGTGCCTAGATCTTCCATGCCGGTATGAGTGCGACGGTTTACAGAGTCTTGGCCAAATGGCCAAAATGTCATCTCTCCAATGACGAAACAGGCTCTACCGAAAGGGATGCCGATAATGCTGATGAAACAAAGTAAGCCGGCAAACCACCAAGCAAGACCCATTACGAAGCCACCTAAAATAAACCAAGCTATGTTAAACACTAAGCGCAATACTGCCATTTAAGATCCCTCAAAATAAAATTTAGTCATCAATCTCGATGACCCAACTTATAATAATGCCATTATCATGCCATATTTTAAGTTGTTGTTTTATCGTTGTTTATGGCTATTTTGAATGAGTAGGATTAATCAAAGCCACTAAAAAGTGGTATTTTGCACCGCTATAGCCTGAACTCGATACTGTTAAGGGTTACAATTACCCTTCCATGGTTTAATGAGAATGCCTGTGTTAATCAACACACCGATAGATAGTATTGAATATAACGGAAGTCGTATTTTTGTTAAGAGAGATGACCTGTTACATAAAGAGTTTTCTGGAAACAAAGCGCGGAAATTCGCCTACTTTTTGAACCATGAGTTCCCCTGTGTTTCACGACTAGTTGGTTATGGCTCACCTGTGGCGAACTCTCTCTACTCAATGTCTGCTCTGGCAAAACTCAACGGTTGGAAACTTGATTTCTATACCGACCATATCGCGGCACAAGTACTGAGTTCTGAAAAGGGCAATTATGTGGAAGCCGTAGCAAATGGTGCGAATGTTATTGATTTATCGCTAATTACGGACAGAGGAAACCGGACTTGTCGAGAATATATAGAGCAAGTGGTACTTCCTGCTGACAAGCAAGCACTGTTTGTCCCTGAAGGCGGGCGCTGCTTTTATGCTAGGGAAGGAGTACATCAACTGGCTAAAGAGATATGGGATTGGTATTCACTGAGTGAATTGACAGAGTTAACCGTCTTTCTGCCGTCAGGAACAGGTACAACGGCTGTTTTTTTGAGTGAATACTTCTCACTCAAAACTACTGAAATATCGGTTAAAACCTGTGCTTGTGTTGGTGATGAAAACTATCTTTCTCAGCAATTTTCAGAATTAATTGCAGATCCGTCGTTGCATCCGCAAATGGTGAAAACAGACAAAAAATATCATTTTGGAAAACTGTACAAAGAGTTTTATCAGATTTGGCAAAAAGTTGCCGAGCAAGGAATTGAGTTTGAACTCTTGTATGATCCAAAAGGGTGGATGTGCGTAGAAAAGCTGTTATCAGATAATGAAAACGCAAATATTCTTTATATACATCAAGGTGGTTTATTGGGGAATGCGACAATGCTACCGCGATATCAACGTAAGTATCCTGCAACTTAGTATCATTATGATTTACTGATTCGGGGGAGATTTATCATTGAGAGGGTGGGTATCCACTTGGTTAGGCGATTTACCTGAGCTGAGGTAAAGCCTGAACCAAATGAAGTTAACTAAATAGCTGAATATGTTTCAGTCCTATTCGTTTGCCTATGAAGACAAACTATCGATACGAGTGAGAGGAAATGTATCGAAAAGTCGGTACTACAGATTAAAACTTACTTACTTGAAGACAATAACCACTTCATAAATTTAAGCGCTTCAGTACGCTTTGAAAAAGTCTGTCTATTTTTACCTTGACTGTCAGTAAAGGCGATTGATGATTTGTTGACAGAAATTGAGTCTACTGGAAAGTTAACGGTAATTTCATGTCCATTTACTAGGTATGACATATGGTCACACTCCTTTTTATTAATGCTACCAATATTGGTAGTGTTTTATAACGATAGAATATCCTTAGCATTTTCGCGAAAGATGAATTTAAGTTCCATTCGAGATTACTCATCTTTTTATGCTTATACAAGTGGCTTGGTACCCAGTATTGTTAACGAATATGTCGCTAAGATCACAAATACTGAACTATTCTCAAGCTGCAACGAAGTAAAACATAAAGATATGACAGTAAAATGACTGCCGATTAAGATGATCGAACCTGTTGTGATAACGCTTATGTGGGGATCAAACGACGAATCGTGGACTTTACAGAAGGCGGTGAAAGTATATCAAAAAAGGGTATATCTCTAAAACTGAGCGGATTATATCCAGTTAGTACAACTTGTCAACACATTAAATGAAAATTGCAGAGTAAATATAGTTAATTATTAAGGGTTAACAATATGTTAAACCATGCTAAGTTTAATGTAGCTTGTAAGTTGTTGGCTTTTAAAGGGGTCTATTAATGACAAGGATTATTTTTTATTTGGGACTGATATTGCTAGCGAGCAATATTTCTGTTGCATCTGCGGTTACAACAGGGCTTGCTAACGCTGCTAAACCGAATGTTGAGTCAGCAGATAAGTCAAATACAGTCAGTGTCAAAACCAGTAGTTATGACTATAAAGATAGTTTGTTTAGAGACACTCCGCGAGGAACAATTGAGGGGTTCTTTGAGGCGACATTTGAGCAGGATTTTGATAAAGCAGCGAAGTATCTAGATCTACGTTATTTGCCCGATGGGATGTCAAAGGAACTTGGGCCTGAATACGCAAAGCAATTAGTGGCGATCATTGAACGGAATATTTGGGTTAACCTTGAAGAGATCAGTGATTTACCCAGTGGTGCAAGTGACGACCAATTGCCAAATTATCGGGACGCATTTGGCCGTGTAGAGGTTAAAGGCAATCAGATCACACTTTTATTGCAAAAAGTCCCCGATAAGCAACTTGGCAAAATCTGGAAAATCTCTAATGCAACAGTCGCTAAAGTACCAATGTTATATAGCGAACTTGGTTATGGCCCCATCGTTGAGTGGTACGTACAAAATATTCCACAAGGGCACCTGTTTAAACTGAATTTGTGGGAATGGGCGCTGCTTATCAGCTATCTTGTTCTAGCATTATTGGTCGTTATTCCTCTGACTTGGCTTGCCAAAAAGCTCATTCTTCGCAGCCAATATCAATACAAAGCTGATTTAGCCCATTTGGTTGTAGGGCCTTCTCGCTTGTTATTAGCGCTATTACTAGACCGTGCTTGGATGGCTAACACCACGCTTTCGGCAAATGTTATGGCGGTTGTTAACACTGGGTTTCTTTTGGTTATTGCAATTATCTGGTTTATTTGGAGTTTGACCGACGTATTGCAAAACAGTTTACGCTTACGTTGGATTAATCAAGGCAAGAGCCAAACCGCATCGCTGTTACGGCCGCTAGCTAATTTTATAAGGGTGATTCTCGTCGCTCTGACTATCTTGATCTGGCTTGAACATCTGGGCTTTGATGCATCAACGATACTTGCCGGGTTAGGCATTGGTGGCGTAGCGATTGCCTTAGCGTCTAAACAGTCGATTGAAAACTTTATTGGTACCATAACTTTATACTCTTCAGCGCCAATAAGAGTAGGCGATGTGGGGCGGTTCAGTACCATTACCGGCACGGTTGAAGAGATAGGCCTGCGCTGTACACGTATTCGAACCATTGATAGAACCGTGATAAATGTGCCTAATGCGCGTTTATCTGAGATGGATATCGAGAATATATCTGAACGAGAGAAAATCCGTTTTAAAACCGATATTAGGTTGGATTATAAAACTAATACCGAGCAGTTACATGGGATTATAGACGATATAAAGAGCTTACTTGTAAAGCATGCCAAAGTGGATGAAACACCATTGAGGGTGACTTTTAAGGGGTTTGGTTTACATGGGCTGCAACTAAATGTTTTTGCCTATATTGGTACAACGGATTTTGCAGAGTTCCAATTGGTGTCAGAAGAACTTCATTTTGGAATTATGAATACAGTGGTTAAGCATGGTTCACGTATTGTACCTGTGGTTCCTATTGCACCAGAATAAAGCAAATGAGTAATAAAAAGGCCGCAATTAGCGGCCTTTTTTTATTTTAAGCTGACTAATAAATTAGCTCGCCAATTGGATTCAAAAGCTTGCTAATTCCTTTGGTGAAATGCAATGGTGCATCAACCACTGTATAGCAAAGACAACCCTCTTTAGTTTTTGGTGAATGCTGGTGCTCGCCATCAAGTACAATAAAATCACCAGGGCCGTAGCGGTTAAATTCATCTTCAAAATGGCCTTCAAGCAGTAGCGTTATCTCTGTACCTTGATGAGTATGTTCAGGTATTTCCCCGCCAGCATCAATATGAAGTAAGCTTGCTCTAGAGGGGCCTTTTTCTGTATCGAGTCGCATTCGACTAATCTTTCCTATGCCACTCCATGTTTGATCTGCTTGCTGTCTAAAGGCTGTAGGTAAACTGAATTCATGACCTTTAACTGAAACAATAGCGTGTTGCGGAAGTCGCTGCTTAGCGGTTGATGTCGGGGTAAGCTGCATTATAGAAGCCAGCATATCGTCTAAATCAATACTGGTTTCAAAATCTTCTGCTGAACTATCGGTTTTAGCCAAAGCAGTATCTGCTTGATACTGAGTCATCTCAGCAAGCACTTTTTGGCACTGAGGGCATATTTCGCAGTGTGCAGATACAGCCGTTGCCATAGCAAGGTTGAGGTTACCCTTAGCATGTTCTAATAACATGTCGTTATTTGGATGGTAATTAATCATGATGTTTCTCCAAAATACTTCTAAGTTTGACCAAGCCTAATCTTAACCTTGATTTTACTGTACCTAATGGCACATTTAATTTACTCGCAAGCTCCTGTTGACTTAACTCTTGTAGGTAAATGCCTCTTACTACCTGCTGTTGTAAGGGAGGAAGCTCCTCAACATGTTGCATGAGTTTGTTGGTGAGTATGTGATCTTCTGGTTCGTTTTCTTCTACAGTTTCAAAGATAGGCCAGATGTCATCACTAACCGTGTCCTCTTTGTTATGTTGGACTTTTCGCAACATATCAAAACAGCGGTTACGCATTATGGTAAACACCCAGGTTGTCACGGCTCCTTTATCGGCATCAAAAAGATGTGCTTTGGTCCAAACTGCCGTCATGGTCTCTTGCACAAGATCCATGGCTAACCCTTGGGTAGACAATCTTTGATTGCCAAATGCTAATATTTTGGGTGCAAAAAAACTAAATAATTCGCCGTAGTCTCGTTTACAACGTGTATGCGCCACGTTAACGAGCTTCTCTTTAAGTTGCTGCGCCTGCAGCTCTGAGTTTGATTCTTCCATATAAGGCTTTTTGAAAGGAACATACCCTTTAGCATAACGACTTTGGAAACTTTGTGATTGAATATTTTGCATTTTTTTCACTCTGCCTATCAATATCGCCAAAATATTGTTTTATTGACTAGTGGATACCAGTACGCAGGTTGGTTTGAAATGGATCACAACTATTCGTTCTATCTGAATATGCCTCTTTCAAAGGCATTGTGCCTGTTGAATTCTAGACGTACTAACCTAGAGATGGTTGCTCTCTTTTACGAGAGTACGATTGCGAATTGGCCTAGTATAAAGTCCTCTATGATGGGCTACTTTAAATATAAGAGCATAGACTTTGCTCTGTGATATTGATTTTACCAAAGGGAATGTACATTCTTGGCAATCAATACCTTACTTACATTGATGTAGGTGTTAAGTTTCAGCTTGGAGCAATGAACCTACTATTAAATCCCATTAAACTTCAAAGCCCTGAACACAGTATCTTCAGCCAGCACAGGAACCATGTTAAATTCACGGCACGGGGTTATGTTATTGAGATCAATGTTTTTGGCGAAACATTGTAATGTTGAATAAAATCCGTGCATTAAAGTCATTTTTGACCTAGTTATCTCATACTGTATATCGTTATAATCACTGCTCTAATCGTATTTTAGGTGGAAACAGCATGGCGCAAATGCTTGCAAGTGTAGATCAACGTACAAAACTGGTTGGTGAGAATCGACTAGAATTGCTGTTGTTCAGAATTAGTGTGACGCAGCTTTTTGCCATTAATGTTTTCAAAGTTAAGGAAGTGGTTAGAGTGCCGCCCTTAACCGCAATGCCCGGTAGTCATCCGAGTATTATTGGGGTTGCGAATCTTCGCGGATTAGCCATACCGGTGATTGATCTTCGTAAAGCCATCGGCTTTCGCCCCTCGGCAGTGTATGAGCAAAGTAACCTCATTATTACGGAATACAATCGTTCAGTTCAGGGTTTTTTGGTTGATAAAGTCGAGCACATAGTTAATTTAACCTGGAGTGATATTTTACCGCCACCTAAAACAGTTGGTCGTAATAATTATTTAACTGCGATAACCCGTATCGAGTATCAAGATAAACAAGAGCTCGTTTCCATTATCGACGTAGAAAAGGTGCTGGCAGAAATTATTCAATACGACATTAAGCTATCCGATGGAGTATTAGATGAACAATTGTTGCCATTAATGCAAGGTAGAAAGGTGCTTATCGCAGATGACTCTGCCACTGCTAGGCGTCAAGTAAGAGAAACCCTTGAACAACTTGGACTGGAAGTCATAGAGGTGTCCGATGGGTTAATGGCACTCAATCAGTTACAACAATGGTGCGACAGCGGTATAAATGTTTCGGAACATATTATTATGCTGATCACAGATGCTGAAATGCCAGAAATGGATGGTTATAAGCTGACTCATGAGATCCGTAAAGACAAGCGCATGAGTGATCTTTACATCACTTTAAACACTTCCCTAAGTGGTAGTTTTAACAATGCGATGGTTGAAAAGGTAGGTTGTGACCGGTTTATTTCGAAGTTTCAGCCGGATCTACTGGTTGAAGTTGTGCAAGATAAATTGCGCCAGTCAGAGGCTCTGCTGGCGCAGTCATTGAACTGCTAATCCTGATGTTCTAGTTTTAAATCATTGATAACCTGCCGCTTAAGCTCGGAAGTGGCAGCGATATTAATTTGTGCAACACGAATAGCAAACCCAAAGCGTTGTTTACCAACAATACTAATAATATCTTCTAAAAAGCGTTTATCGAGCACAAATTGCTTAGCGTAGAATTTGATAGCTTGGGTGACAGAGCTATAGTTAACACCGTCAAAACTAAAGTCTGTATTGTAACCAAAGTCGTCAATAGTGACCCCATTAAGGCTTAACGGCCAAGCAGGGTAGTTGACTCTATCTCTGGCAATCTCATACATCATCCAAGCACTTTTCTTAAATCCACCAAAAACTTTATCCTCAAATTCTGATTCTTCAAGTTCTTGCTGAGTCCAATTAACCCCAATGGCGAGATGTTTTTCGTAAATACGCATCAGCTCATCTTTAACTGCCATTTTACAGTCCCAGATAGACGTTAACTTGTGCTGTTTTGCAATTTTGAAACACTCTTTACAGGCTGGAACCATCAATGATGGATGAGGAGTGTAATGCTCTTTAGTGTAACTTAGCTGCATGGAGCTTGGCTCACCACAAAACCAGCATTGATGCCTGCAATCAAAGGGGATATCGATTAACGGGGCTTGTTCAAACAATTTGTTCACCTACTCAATACGACATTTTAAAAAAAAGCGCTCAATCTTGACGATTAGCGCTTACTGTTGAGCTACTCTGGATGTTGTTGTGAAGTCTACTCTTCTTCAACGTTTACCAGTGACGTTGCCAGTACAATAGGGTCTACTTCAAGACACTCTTGCTCTGCTACCCAGTCAAGACCAACCAGTACACCATCATCATTTAAATCACCAACCCAGTACTCTAAAAACTCTTCTAGAGTAATTGCGACGGCGCTGTAAGCCTGCCATTCGTCGGTACAATGGCTTTTTGCTTGTGCTTCTTCAGACCATAAAGGCATCACATCTGTGGCTTCGAACTCAGATGAGTCACAAACAACCCAACCTTCACCTGTTTCATCTTGCAGGCCCCAAACGACTTGGTGCTGCTTTACATTGTTGATAAAGCTTTCTAAAGCTGGAGTCATTTCAGTCATGATTAATCTCTTTTGGTAAATGAAAGATATCGATTATCTCTATTGGCAGTAGTCTGCAACTGTGCTTAACATTTGGCAAGTCATTTAACTGCTTTCGATTGTTTAACCGTGTATTTGATGACTAAGCAGTATGTGCTTAGCAGGTAAATTGAGCAGTCAAACGAAACTCGCTAATTTACTGCTATAACAGTCTCAATTTAGTCTATATTAGTCGACAGTGATGGCATTTTATCCGCTAATCGGTCCAAGGTTTTCTTGCATCGGTTTAATGAATTATAAATCATCTATAAAGTCGTTTTTTTAAGGTAAGATTAATCTTTTAACTTCACAGTAATATGTGTACTCATTACGTTAGCGTCATTCATTTTTTGGGAGTCTTCTATTGTTTAAATTAATCCCCCTGGCAGCAACGCTTATTTTTAGCAGCTCTTCCGTATTAGCTTCAGTCGCTTCCCCTGACTGGGCAACCTGCGTAGCAAACCTTCAACAAACAGCAAAAACACAGGGGTTATCACAAAGCACTATTGATAACACCTTGGCAAATGTAAAATTTGTGCCGAGGGTTATAGAGCTTGATAACCAACAACCAGAATTTAGTTCATCCTTTGAAAATTATTTTACCAAACGAGTGACCGATTGGCGTGTACAGCAAGGACGAAAGCTATATAAAGAGCATAAGGAGCTACTGCAACGTTTAGCCAAAGAGTACGGTGTTCCACCACAATATTTGTTGGCTTTTTGGGGACTAGAAACAAACTTTGGTTCTTACAAAGGAAAAATGTCAGTACTTAACTCGTTAGCTACTTTGGCATGTGATCCGCGTCGGAGCAAATATTTCACTACCGAATTGATGCAAGCCTTAAAGTTAAAAGAACAGTATGGTTTCGATGAAAAGCAGATGGTGGGTTCATGGGCGGGTGCTATGGGCCATACTCAGTTTATGCCGACGGCTTACGCTAAATATGCTGTAGATGGTGATGGTGATGGCAAAGCGGATCTATGGAATAGTACTGAAGATGCACTTTCATCAGCGGCGCATTTCTTACACAATTTAGGTTGGAAACGGGACGAGCGTTGGGGAAGAGAAGTTAGTCTGCCAAACGGTTTTTCATATGCTTATTTAGGCCGAGCGCAAGCTCAACCCTTAACTAAATGGGCGGAGCTGGGTTTAACACAAACCAATGGCAGTCCTTTAAGTACACCAGACATGCAAGCTTCTCTCTATTTGCCTTCAGGCCATACAGGACCCGCTTTTCTTGGATATGACAATTTCGATGTCATTATGAAGTGGAATCGCTCTACGTTTTATGCAATAGCAGTAGGGCATCTTGCAGATAGAATTAATGGTGCAGCAGGCCTTAATGTTAAGCCACCTAAAATGCCAAACTTGAGCCGTGCAAAGGTAAAGGCACTGCAAAGTCAGCTTAATGTGCTGGGTTTCGATGTTGGCAAACCTGATGGTATTTTGGGGTCAAAATCATTAAAAGGACTGCAAGCATTCCAAAAAGACAATGGTTTGGTGGCGGATGGCTATCCAAGCGAAGCGACCTTTAAAGCACTCGGTGTTGAATAAACACTTTCAATAAAGGATTTACGATTCAAAAAAAGATGCAATCAAAACGATTGCATCTTTTTTGTCGATATATTAGATTGAATTTCTTCAATAAAGTTATCGACTGGAATGGCATATTACTATGGACAACCTCTCGCACGCTCAAAGGCAGCGCCTCGCTTTTATCGATTTTAGTTTGCAGTATTTTGGTCAAGTTTCACGTCAGGATCTGATCAATAAATTCGCGACAGGCCTTGCTGCGGCCACTCGAGACTTTCAGAGCTATAAAGCATTAGCACCGACAAACATGCGCTTGGTACATCAAACCAAGTGCTACCATCGTCTAGCAGAGTTTAAAGCGCTATTTGCCCATGAACCAGAAGCTATATTGCATGGTCTTGCCAAAGGTTTTGGCGATGGCTTATCACATCCGATTAAGCCTAGTGCAGTGTGTATTGATGCGATACAGCTTATTCATCCAGACACAAACATCATTGCGGCATTAATGCGGGCGATTCAAGCCAAGCAAGCACTAGCGATAGAGTACGTGTCGGTGTCATCGGGCAATAAACCCAGAGAGATTGTCCCCCATGCGCTGGTCAATAATGGCCAGCGTTGGCATGTTCGAGCTTTTGATAGGGCTAACCAACTGTTTACAGACTTTGTGGTGACTCGTATTAAAAGTGCCGTGCTTTCAGATGCTAGTGTTAAATACCTAGAGACCTGTGAGCATGATAAATATTGGCAACAAGAAATTGAGCTTGAACTGATTCCTCATCCCTCATTGGCTCACCCTGAAGCGATAGAGCTTGATTATCAAATGGAAAATCAACGCTTAATGCTGACATGCCGAGCATCGTTAGCGGGCTACTTACTGCGCCAATGGAGTGTAGATTGCTCTGCTAAGCATAAGATCACATCTGGGGTGTGCCAACTTGCCTTGGCCAACCATCAGGTATTGAACGAAATTGAGCATTTAGCCATTGTGCCAGGAGCACAATCCTAATAAGAGATAACACTAGTGGCTTTGAATGACTTTTGTTAAGCTCACGCAACAAATTTGAGTTAAGGGTTACCATGAGTATTAAAGATGATTCTGTAGTGCAATTTAACTACACATTACGTGATGAACAGGGCGAAGTTTTAGAGAGCAACGAAGGTCTTGATCCTATTGCGTACCTCCATGGCCACGACAATATGATGCCGGGTGTTGAGAATGCATTGCTTGGTAAAGAGGTTGGTGCTAAGTTTTCTGTCACATTGCCTGCTAGCGAAACTTACGGCGAGCGTAACGAAGACGCTGAGCAGCGTGTATCTGTTAAACACCTGCAAGGTGCTAAAGTATGGAAGGCCGGTATGCGCGCTTTGATCAACACAGATCAAGGCCAACGCCAAGTCACCATTATTAAAATGGGTAAGTTTATGGCAACTGTGGATGTTAACCACCCATTAGCAGGTCGTGAATTAACATTTGATTTAGAAGTTGCAGACGTACGTGTTGCAACCTCTGAAGAGATTGCACATGGGCATGCACATGGTAAGGGCGGCCATCAGCACTAAGCTGAATTGTCGTAGAAAAGCCCAACTGCGTTGGGCTTTTTTAATATAGCGCTAAAAACGGAGACCATAGGTGATCATTGAGTTTAGTAATGGAAAAATTGTGCTCTCGCCATTTGAAGTACAAGTAAGACTAAATAATCACTGCCATCTGTATGCCATGGTAGAAGATATCAAATTTCATCAAGATGCATTAATGATGATTGCTGACGCGGGTGCGGTGCGTTGGAATCTTAAGCTCGACAATGATGAACAGTTGCAGCAGATCAAAGCCGAGCTTGGGGTAAGTTAACTCATTGCGATTTGATTTGCGCTCGACTATGGGGTTGATTGAAATCAATATCTGGGCCATTAGGGACTATCCGAGTTGGGTTTATCATCTCATGGCTAAAATAGTAATGCTGCTTAATGTGTTCAAAGTTTACCGTTTGCGACACTCCATCCATTTGATAAATATCTTTCGCGTAGCCAAAGAGGTGAGGGTAATCGGCTATCCGTTTTTTATTGGTTTTAAAATGGCCAACATAAACGGCATCGAATCGAATTAAAGTGGTAAACAAGCGAATATCAGCTTCTGTAAATTTATCTCCAGTCAGAAAACGTTGGCTCGAGAGTCGTTCTTCTAACGTGTCTAAAGCGGTAAAAAGCTGTTTAAATGCCTCATTATATGCAGCTTGAGTCGTGGCAAACCCCGCCTTATAAACGCCATTATTGACGCTGTCATAGATCCAGCTATTCAGCTCATCGATTTCTGCACGCAGTGCTTGAGGGTAAAAATCTCGGTTGTTATTGACTAGGTGATTAAAAGCGCTATTAAGCATGCGTATAATTTCAGCTGACTCATTACTAACGATTGTATTGGTTTTCGTATCCCAAAGCACGGGTACCGTGACTCTGCCGTTATAATTCGCATCAGCTTTCTGATAGATCTGATAAAGAAAGTCAGCAGCGTTTAATTCATCAACATCGGCGCCTTCAATATGGTGAGCGATTGGGTTTTGTTTGCGACCAGAAAACTCCCAGCCATTCGTTAACATGTGTGGTTCGACAATAGTCACACCTATGATCTCTTGTAGACCTTTGAGTTGCAGATAGATCAGAGTTCGGTGGGCCCAAGGGCAGGCAAGTGATACATATAAATGGTAACGATATTTTTCGGCTTTAAAGCCGCGAAATCCGCTTTTAAACGGCATACCGTCATGGGTTACCCAATCTCTAAAACTTGATTCTGACCGAGTAAATTTACCGCCAGTCTCCTCAGTTGAGTACCACTTATCGACCCATTGTCCGTTTTGAAGTAAACCCATGCTATTCGCCTGTATGCTGTTATATCAATTAGCTCAGCTTAGTTGCAGCACTGGCAGTATAAAAGCTCATTTTGTTGCTTATACCTTCCTATTTAATAACTGTACCCGTTCTACCTGAATATGCGGGATTCAGTGGGAATTTAATCGGCTTTAATCACGGCATTGATTGCCACGAATGGTCATTCCCTTAGTAAAATCAATAACACTGAGTAAAGTCCATTAAAGCCCATCGAAGAAGGCTTTGTGCCAGCCCACTTCGTTGTTGCACTCACTAAAAAGGGAATAACCATTTCTACGTTAATGCGCCTAGAATTGAACTGGCACATAGTCTCTGAAACGAGCATTTTCAAGTAGAGCGGGTATCTATAGGATGTTTGCAGGGAGACTGATATCATGCAGCAATTGAGTTTGGACTAAATGAAACAAAAGGAAAGTCATGCTAGATAAGCCGTTAGAGAGAATTATTGTTGAGCCGTCAGTTCCTGCTACATCTTGTGTTATTTGGCTACATGGATTGGGCGATTCTGGAGCGGGCTTTGCCCCCGTCGTGCCGGCGTTAGGCTTACCTGTTGATCACAGTGTTCGTTTTGTCTTTCCTCACGCACCAGAGCAAGCGGTTACGATCAATAGTGGCTATATCATGCGTTCTTGGTATGACATAAAGAGCATGGATCTGCACGACCGTGCAGATATGAAAGGAGTGCTGGAAAGCGAAAGCTTAATTAATGCGCTGGTAGATGAACAAATAGCTTTAGGCATTGAGGCAAACCGTATTGTCTTGGCTGGGTTTAGCCAAGGTGGAGTAATGAGTCTGTTTTGTGGCTTAAGGCTTAAGCAAAAGCTTGCGGGGATCATGGCATTATCTTGCTACCTGCCGACAGCAGACAAAATGCCTGTTGACCTTGCTAGTGAGAATAGTACTACACCTATTTTGCAACAACACGGTACTCAAGATGAAGTTGTGCCGCTTAATGCCGGAATAATGGCATTCGAACTATTGAAAAGCGAAGGTTATGCGACTCAGTGGCAAACCTATGATATGGGTCATAATGTGCTACCAGAGCAGCTACGCGATATCTCTAAATGGTTGCAAATGGTACTGAATTAAAATTAGTGAAAACTAATAGCTGCTTTTTTGTTCGTTCTGGCGTTACTGAAAAAGGTGACGCCTGTTCTTAATTAGAAACAATCGATTTTATATTCCTTATCACTATAACGTAATGAAACTATTTGTTTTAGTTTCTAGTCTTAGTAACAATCCATTTGTCCGCTATTCATATTAAATCCGCTAGCTACCCCCTTGTTCTGTTAATGATACAACCTTTGAAACAAAACGCTTTAAAAATAGCGGTTTAGATCATCTTATGTAATGAATGTGACACAAATAAAGCATAATCTTTGCTAAGATGATTCGCGGCGAAAATAGGGTTATTTCTGCCATATATAAAAATGTTGCAAAAACATAAAAATAATCAAGGGGTTGATTGTAATGAAAAAGACTTTAATTAAAGGACTAATCGCGACAGCTGTTGTTACAGCGTTAACAGCTTGTGGTAGCGATAATGATGACAATAAAGAAGTAGTATTGCCAGCAACATGTGCTGAAGCCGGCGAAGCTTGTACAAAGTTCACCGTATTACATACCAATGATAACCATGGCCGCTTCTGGGAAAACAAATATGGCGAATATGGTATGGCGGCACGTAAAACGCTAATCGACCAAATTCGTGCTGAAGTTGAAGCTGCTGGTGGTGAAACATTGCTACTTTCTGGCGGTGATATTAATACCGGCGTACCAGAATCAGATTTACAAGATGCTCGACCTGACTTTGTTGGTATGAACCTGATTGGTTACGATGCAATGGCTGTTGGTAACCATGAATTTGATAATCCGCTTTCTGTCGTTGATATGCAACGTGCACTTGCAGACTTTCCTATGCTTGCCGCAAACATCTATGACAAGGCTTCTGGTAAGCGCTACTTTGACGCTTATAAAGTGTTTGATGTAAATGGTGTTCGTGTTGCTGTTATTGGTTTAACAACTGAAGATACTGCGAAAATTGGTAACCCAGAGTTTATTGGCGACTTAGAATTCACCGATCCAAAAGAAGAGATCAAAAAGGTTATTCAGGAAATTAAAGACGCAGATACTGCTGACTTGATATTTGCGACAACTCATATGGGTCATTACGCTGACGGTGCCAATGGCAACAATGCACCAGGTGATGTTGCACTTGCTCGCGCTGTGACTGCAGGCGATCTTCAAGCCGTTATTGGTGGACATTCTCAGAATCCAGTTTGTATGGAAGGTGATGAATACGCAGAATTTAATCCAGGTGACGCGTGTAAGCCAGATGTTCAAAATGGTACTTACATCATGCAAGCTCATGAATGGGGTAAATATGTTGGTCGTGCAGATTTCGAATACTTTAACGACGAATTACACTTAGCAAGTTATGCACTTGTTCCTGTTAACTTAAAAGTTAAAAATGAAGCTGGTGAGCGTGTTTTAGTTGCTGATGCAATTACTCCTGATGCCACGGTACTTGAAGTGTTAAAACAGTACCAAGATAAAGGGCAAGAAGAGCTATTAGAAGTTATCGGTTCAACTGATGGTAAGTTGGAAGGCGACCGTGATGTCGTTCGTACTCAACAGACTAATCTTGGTCGTCTGATAGCAGAAGCCCAACGCTCAAAAGTTGATGCTGATTTTGCTGTTATGAACTCAGGTGGCGTACGTGACTCTATCCAAGAAGGTGAAATCACCTACAAAGATGTACTGACAGTACAACCTTTTGGCAACTCTATTACCTTGAGTACTATGACTGGAGCCGAGATCACTGAATATTTAAATACAGTGGCGACAGTAGATATTGGTGAAACTGGCTCGGGTGCTTACCCTCAGCTTGCTGGTATCAAGATGGATGTTGATTGTGAAGCTAAAACAGTTTCAATCAATGACATCAACGGTAAAGGCTACGCTGCAGATGCAACATACACTTTCACTGTTCCAAGCTTTAATGCTGCAGGTGGTGACGGTTACCCTGTTTTGACTCCGGTAATGACAGGTTATGTTGACGCTGAAGTCATGTATACCTTCATCAAAGATACTGGTGACATTAACGTTGCTGATTTTGCTCCCGTTATTGGCGATGTTCAGTTCTTGAACAGTAACAGCACAATGGCGTGTAAGCTATAAGAGATTAATTTAATAAGACAAAAGCAGCCTTTAGGCTGCTTTTTTTATGCTAGTTGCACAGTGAATGTTAAAAATCGTAGATAGTAGAAATTTTAAAATAATTGTTAAGTGTCCCTTGAAAAGCAAAATATAGGCTACATATATTAATTATGGAACGCTCGATGAGGTTCTTAGCTAGCATGATAACGATGCCTTCGGGGTCGAGAACGTTAGTGAAACTAGCCCGGTGCGACATCCATTCACGCAATGAATGAGTCGGCCAATAAAATTTAATATATTGCTTAATACAAGGATATACCATGAGAAATTACGACCTAACACCACTTTACCGTAGCGCTATTGGATTTGACCGTTTGGCACAACTTGCTGAACATGCCGCGTCAAACAAAGGCAATTCAGGTTACCCACCATACAATATCGAACTGCTCAATGAACACCGCTATCGCATTACCATGGCCGTTGCCGGATTTACCATGGATGAACTCGATATAACCAGTGAAGGCGACAAGTTACTGGTAAAAGGCACCAAAGCAGAGCAGAACGAAGAGCGTAAGTATCTATATCAAGGTATCGCAGAGCGCGGATTTGAGCGTACATTCCAGCTTGCTGATTATGTGACTGTTATTGGCGCAGATCTTGAAAATGGCTTACTTAATATTGATCTTAAGAGAGAGATCCCAGAGGCATTAAAGCCTAGAAAGATTAAGATAGGTAGCTCTAGAATATTGGATGCTAAATGATTAGTCACTTTAGCTAATTATTGAAACGCTGAATATAAAAAGGGAGTCTAATGACTCCCTTTTTAGTGGATGAGTGTTACATGCTAAGCACGCATCGACTTCTCGCCGCGAGCTAGACCTACAACGCCCGAACGTGAGATCTCAACCACCTTGGTAACATCTGTCAGTGCTGCAATACACGCATCAAGCTTCTCACTAGTACCAATCAGTTGCACTGTGTACAGGCTTTGCGTGACATCTACGATTTGGCCTCGGAAAATATCAGTAAGGCGTTTAACTTCTTCTCTGTATTCTCCTTTAGCTTTAACTTTTATCAGCGCTACTTCTCTTTCTATATGCGCTGACTCGGTAATATTTGACACTTTCAACACGTCAATTAGCTTATGTAGCTGTTTCTCAATCTGTTCCAGAACCGCTTCATCTGCATTAACCGCTATGGTCAAACGTGATAGCGTTTTATCTTCCGTTGGTGCTACTGTTAGGGTTTCAATGTTATAGCCACGCTGAGAAAATAGCCCTACCACACGAGAAAGTGCACCCGGTTGGTTTTCAAGTAATACACATATAATCCGACGCATTAGCTTTTCTCCGTTTTACTCAGCCACATTTCATTCATCGCACCACCACGAATTAGCATTGGGTATACGTGTTCAGTTTCATCAACATGAATGTCGACAAATACTAGCTTGTCCTTCATCGCAAATGCTTTCTCTAGGCCTGACTCTAGCTCAGCAGGATCGCTGATGGTCATTCCTACGTGGCCATATGCTTCTGAAATTTTGGCGAAATCCGGTACTGAATCCATATAAGATTGTGAGTGACGACCAGCATAAATCATATCCTGCCACTGTTTTACCATGCCTAAAAAGTGATTATTCAAGTTAATGATTTTGACCGGAATATCATACTGCAGCGCGGTAGATAGCTCTTGAATATTCATTTGTATCGAACCATCGCCAGTTACACAGATAACAGTTTCATCAGGTTTAGCAAGTTTTACACCCATAGCGGCAGGTAAACCAAAGCCCATGGTGCCAAGACCGCCAGAGTTTATCCAACGACGTGGCTTATTAAACGGATAATATAGCGCGGCAAACATCTGGTGCTGACCAACATCTGAAGCGACATATGCATCACCATTTGTCAGTTTATGCATCACTTCAATCACTTGTTGTGGCTTAATTTTCTCTTTAGATGTTTGGTAATCTAAACTCTTACGGCCACACCATTGTGCGATATCGCTCCACCAATGGTCATTGGCTGCAGGATCGCTAATGCCATAATCATTGGCTTCAATCTGCGCTAGCATTTCATCCAATACTTTATCGGCTGAGCCAACAATTGGGATATCGACTTTTATCGTTTTTGAAATAGAAGAGGGGTCAATATCAATATGCAAGATGGTAGCGTTAGGGCAATACTTTTCAACGTTATTGGTCGTTCTATCATCAAAACGAACCCCAATACCAAAAATAAGATCGCTATTATGCATGGTCATGTTGGCTTCATAGCAGCCGTGCATCCCTAACATACCCACACTGTTTTGATGAGTACCGGGAAATGCACCGAGTCCCATCAAGGTACTTACAACCGGGATCCCTAGCTTTTCTGATAATGCTAAAATTTGGCTATCACAGCCTGAGATTACAGCGCCTCCACCAACATAAAGAACCGGTTTTTTAGCCGCTAATAGTGCTTTCAGTCCGCGACGGACCTGACCTTTGTGTCCTGTGGTAGTCGGGTTATATGAGCGCATTGAGATATCTTCTGGATATTGATATTCATGTAAAATCTCTGGGTTCATACAATCTTTCGGTACATCGACAACGACTGGACCTGGACGGCCGCTAGCAGCGATAAAAAATGCTTTCTTGATAATAGCGGGGATGTCACGAGGATCAGTGACTAGAAAACTATGCTTAACAACGGGTCTTGAAATACCGATCATGTCACACTCTTGGAATGCGTCATTGCCAATCAGGTTACTGTGCACTTGTCCTGAAATCACAACTAATGGAATAGAATCCATATAGGCTGTTGCTATACCAGTTATGGTATTGGTAGCGCCAGGGCCTGAAGTGACAAGTACAACGCCGACATCGCCAGTCGCACGTGCGTAGCCGTCTGCCATGTGTACAGCAGCTTGTTCGTGTCTTACAAGGATATGTTCGATGTTGGATTTTTGGTGCAGAGCGTCATAAATATCTAAAACTGATCCACCTGGATAGCCAAAAATATGTTTAACGCCTTCGTCGATAAGAGAACGGACAACCATACTGGCGCCTGATAGCTTCTCCATAATATTTCCTTTCTAAGTTACCGCTACGGTATGCAGTATCTAGCTACAGCGACGGTAATCGCTCTAATAATTAAGCTTGGACGGTGATCCTTGCCTCGTTTTGCTGTGTTTCTCAAAGATAAACATTTACCACAGACTATCTGTGCAGCACTGGCTTTTAAAGCCAAGTTCATCATATAAAATACCCATATGATTTCAAGCATAGAATGCGATTAAATCGTTCTAAATGAAGAATTTTCAATATCGTTTACAGAAAAGCAGGCAGAAAAGTAAAATAACTTGAGCGTGAAACAATAAAAAGTTGTACATGGAAGGATAAAAAGACTCAGTGGCTTAATCCAAGCTGAGTCTCAATGTCATTTACACACTTGCTTCGCGCTTACTCAGAAGTTGGCATAAACCAACCAGAATAACAGCAGCAAGCATTAAGGCTGAAAATGGTACCGCAGTGCCAGTATAAAACAGCGCTAGTAGCGGTCCAGCTAAAGCACCAAAACCGAACCTGAGAGTGCCGATTACTGCTGTAGCTGTGCCGGTTTCTTGTTGGAATTTCATCAATACAATAGCGTCTGCATTGACTGACATTACCCCTAAACATGCCATAAGTGGCAACAACATGATGACGGTAAACAGATAGTTAAGATCTAGCATATTAACCAACTGCAAGCCGCTTGCTGCGAAAATGCCCATAATGGTTGAGGCTCGCAGCATTCTTTTTGAACCGTAACGTCCAACTATCTTGCTGTTGATGACATTGGCAAGCATCAATGCGCCAACATTGGTGCTAAAAAGAATGGCAAACAGTGACTTATCTAAAGCAAAAACTTCCATATAGACGAATGGCGACGCCGTTAAGTAGCAGAAGAAGGCAAATGACGTTAGTACACCACAGGCAATATTAAGCTTAACGCCGGGCTTAGTGAACACCGTGGCATAAGCACCAAAAAAAGATTTGCTACTGCGGCTCGTTGAGTCTGAGTCACTTGGCATTTTTAGTTTGAGAGATACTAATATCAATAATCCACAAGCATAGAAGGCCAGTATGAAGAAGATCAGGTGCCATTCCCCTAGCTCTAGTATTAGGCTACCAATGCTTGGAGCGATTAGCGGTGCTAACATCATAATCAAACTCACATAAGACATGCCTTTGGCTGTATTATTACCGTATACCTCTTTGATATAGCCAGGAACCACAACGGTTGCTGCTGCGCCAATGAAAGCTTGAAAGAACCTGAGTGTGAGAAAAGCTTCTATTGATTGCACAAATGCCAGGGCAAAACTGGTTAGCATAAAGCCAGTAAGCCCTATCACCACCATTCTTCGACGGCCGTATCGATCCGCAAGCGGGCCAAAACATAGCATGCCTAAAGCATAGCCAGCCAGATATAAACTTAGGGATTGCTGAACTAAAGTAATTCCGGTATCGAAACTGTTGGCGAGTGTTGCCATAGCAGGCAGATACATATCGATAGCGAGAGGCGTAATTGCGACAATCGCTGCGAGCATAGGGATAAGCAGTGCTAAGTTTGGTATAACAATGTGGCCAGTATGCTGTTCGGGCGTATTTTTCAAGTCTACCTCTTGATGTCGCAGTTGTTAAAGTAACTAAAACCGGAACATATTTATGCGTAAGTCGATTAGATTGGACTGTATTATTGAAAAGAAATTTTGGGTTTAACTGACTGAGCCTAGTACAGTTAAAACTCAACGTTGTGTACTAAACTGAATATGCGCGTATTTTATCGTTTTAATAGTCGTTAACCAATCAAAATTGTCTGTTAATCATTCTAAAACATCATTGTATTTGTAAGCATCTATTTAGAAAGCGATTGTAGCTGAACGCTATTAATACTCTCTAGGCGCTGTTGAACTTTCGAGTTTAGTTTTTACTCGAATTCAATGCTGGCTGTAGCAATGATGCTTAGCGAGCTAATCGAAAGCGTGTATCCTTGTGATTAAAGCATTGAAATGAATAGGTAGGGCCGCGCCTCTTGATTATTTGTACTGCGGTATAGGTTACTTGTTGATAATGACTAAACCGCATCACCTCTGCCTTGTTAATTAGCCAATAAACTGCGGCAAAAACAACCTTCAAAGATCGGCGGCCCCTCGTCATTAAACTGTTTTGTTTCTGTCATCTCAGCGACTTTTTAAAACCTTAGGTTAAGCACTTTTATTGTCAAGCCTTTAGCGAAAGGCGCACTCAGGATCAAAAGGGAAGTCGATGAATAAAGGGAACAAAGCACTATCTTTGTTAATTTCCGCACTGCTTATGTCAGCGTGTGCAGATGATGGCACTGATGGATTAGCAGGCGAGAATGGTCGAAATACACTGGTGGATATCACATCACTAGATATCGGTAGTGAGCAATGTGCTATGGGAGGTAAGTTATTGCAAACAGGTTTAGACCTAAATGCTAATGGCGAACTTGATAGCAGTGAGATTGATGATGAACAGTCGCAAGTTATTTGTAACGGAAAAACGACTCAATTAAGCGCACAGCTAGTCGGACGTTATCAAAGCGGTATATACGGGCTAAGTGCGGCTGAAATTGTAGACTTTCACACTGGTTCAAAACAGATTTTTGTGATTAACGCTAAAAGTGGCAGAGTGGACGTGTTAAATGCATCCGACATTTCGCTTGATGATGCTGTCACTGGTAGTGGTGCAATAGCGTTAGATAACATAGTAAAAACTACTGATATCGATATAGTTACTGACGTTAATCTTACAGGTTTAGGTGGTGTTAATAGTCTAAGTATTTATCAAGACTTGTTAGCTGTAGCGATAGAGCGGGCAGATACTCTGGGTAATAGCAAACAAGGCAATGGCGTGGTTGCTTTTTATCGAATCAATAATGCTGGCGAAGCGCTGTATCTTCATGCTGTAGAAGTTGGTGCGCTGCCAGATAATCTAACTTTCAATAACGATGGTTCGCTCTTGGTTGTTGCAAATGAGGGGGAACCTAACGGGGATTATACAGTCGATCCAGAAGGTAGCTTGTCGTTGATAACAATCACAGACAGTGTACCTGCAACCTCCTCAACTAATATAGGCTTTGCTGACTTTAATCTTGATGGAATTCGGGCTAATGAACTTGATCCTAAGATTAAAATTAATGGGCCCAATGCATCAGTTGCTCAAGATCTGGAACCTGAGTACATCGCAATAAGCGAAGATAATTTAAAAGCGTACGTATCATTACAAGAGAACAATGCCATTGCTGTGTTAGATCTTAATAGCAAGGAGATTACAGCAATTTTACCTCTTGGCCTTAAGGACTACGGTTTATATGAAAATCGAATTGATGCGAGTGATAAAGACGGCAAAATTCACTTTAGTGCCTATGCTGAGGTTTACGGTATGTATCAACCTGACACCATTAGTAGTTATCAGTGGCAGAGTAATAATTTTATCGTTACTGCAAATGAAGGTGATGCAAGAGACTATGATGGCTTTTCTGAAGAAGCGAGAGCACAAGACTTACTCTTGGATGCCGCACACCCACAGCTACTTGCAGCAAAGGATAAATCTCAACTCGGTCGATTAAAGGTAACAACGAGTTTGGGTGATATTGATAATGATGGCGATGTTGATCAAATAGTGAGTTACGGGGCCCGTTCTTTCTCTATTTGGGACGAAAACGGTAACCAAGTGTTTGATAGTGGCTCTGACTTTTCACGGATAACCGCTGCGGTGCTGGGTTCAAACTTCAACAACAATAACGACGAGAATAAAGGTGATAGCCGCAGTGATGATAAAGCGGGCGAGCCGGAAGCGCTAGCTATTGGCAAGATAGCTGAACAATATTATGCTTTTATAGGATTAGAGCGCACTGGTGGGGTAATGATTTACAATATTACGAATCCCTTTGCCGTAAGCTTTGTCGACTATATTATTAATCGTGATTTTGATACCGATTTTGAAATTAATACCGATAGTGGCGACGTCGAAGGGGATGCCAGCCTGGCTGGAGATCTAGGTCCTGAAGGGATGAAGTTCATCAGTGCTGAAAATAGCCCAACGTCCGAACCGTTGTTGGTTATCGGAAATGAAGTTAGCGGCACGACAAGTGTATACGCACTAGGTTTTAACTAGGGCTATCGCTATCGTTTGCCTTAATTCGATAATAAAAAACTCCGTTACTTCATCAGTAACGGAGTTTTAGTTTCGATATGTGTGCTTGTATGAGAGCTTTGGTTAGCACTTCTACAAACTAAGCAAAAACGAGAAGCGTTGATTGCTTAAACGAATATCTTAGAAGCCGCGAGGTAGTTGACCTTTACCGGCTAATTTTTCACGCCAAAGTTCTTTTGGTGTTTTGCCACCATTGTTTGACGCAGGCTTAGCAGCCTTTTTAGCTGGAGCTTTTTTAGCGGCAGGTTTCGCTGCTACTTTTTTCTCGGCTTTAGCTGTAACAGGGGCGCTATCGCCACCGATTTCAGCTAGCATCGCTTCTAAATCGCTGAAGCGTAATGATTTACCGCCATCGATTTTGTACCAGCTACCTTTCTGTTCAATTTTAACAGCTTGGCCTTCTTGCTTTGCAAGTGCAGCCTCAAGTGTGCTGATAACCTCTTCTTTGGTCAGTTTTGACATAGTAATAACCTGTTTGTTTTTGTGTGTTACATGAAGGTTTGGCATGATTTTATCGTTTAATGCACCAAAAAGTCCAATTTTCACCACAAATGGCTTCATTTATATGATGATTTAGACATTTCATAGCGATTAAGTGAGTCAAAGTAGGTGCTATTTGGGCGAGGTTGGTTGTGTTATTAAAGTCATTTTCGATTTTTGCAGTTGAATAAGGGTTGATTTGAACTTGTGTTGGCTTGTTTGAATAGAAAAAGCGACAATATAGACATAGAAATGATTTATTTTTGGGTAAGCAGATGACACGAACAGAATTAAGCCAGTATTTGGCACAGTATCTTCAAGTAGCAAATTTTAAGGATTACGCTCCGAATGGGTTACAAATTGAAGGTAAACAAGAGATAAAAACCATCGTAACGGGTGTTACTGCTTGCCAAGCGTTAATTGATGAAGCGATTAGACTCGATGCGGATGCTATTTTGGTTCACCATGGCTTTTTTTGGAAAAATGAACCTGAAATTATAGTTGGCATGAAGCAGAAGCGGATTAAAGCTTTACTGACTAATGATATCAATCTATTTGGTTATCACTTGCCGTTAGATGCACATCCTGAAGTGGGCAATAATGCGCAACTGGGCAAAGTGCTCGGAATTGATAATGCGAGAGTGATTGAAGGGCATGCGCAGGGATTGGTGTGGCGTGGTGAACTAAGTGTTCCTGTTCAAGCAAAAGAGTTAGCTCACGCAATATCACACACTTTATCACGTGAATGTTTACACCTTGGGGATGAATCTAGCCTAGTTGAAACGATTGCTTGGTGTACAGGAGGCGCACAAGATTATATCGATTTGGCCGCGTCGCTTGGCATTGATGCATTCATCAGTGGTGAAGCTTCTGAACGTACCTACCACTGCGCTGTAGAGCAAGGTATTCAGTATTATGGGGCAGGGCACCATGCGACTGAACTCTATGGTATCCAAGCTTTAGGTAAGCATTTAGCCACTAAGTTTGGATTAATCCATCAGTTTGTTGATATCACTAATCCTGTTTAGTGGTTGTTAATAAACACATTCCAGCACGAGACAACAGATAGAAAAAAGCCGCTCATTTTAGAGCGGCTTTTTAATGAGATAGTGACAGCTACATCACTCGCATGCCAGGTTTGGCACCTGCATGTGGCTCTAGGATCCAGATATCTTTACCGCCAGGACCTGCGGCTAATACCATACCTTCTGATTCACCGAACTTCATCTTACGTGGTGCTAAGTTTGCCACCATCACGGTATGCTTACCAATCAAATCCTCTGGTGCATAAGCAGATTTTATGCCTGCGAAAACTTGTTTAGTTTCGCCGCCTAAATCTAGCTCTAAACGCAGTAGCTTGTTGGCCTTCTCGATATGTTCAGCTTTGGCAATAAGCGCAATTCGTAGATCAACTTTGGCAAAATCATCAAAGCTTATCTCGGCGGCTAACGGCTCTTTTTCGAGTTCCGTTTGCTGAACCTCAACTTTTGGTGTTTCTGCTGCGGCAACTTGAAGGTTTTCAGTTGAAGCTTCAATAATTGCCTCTATGCTCTTCATCTCAATACGTTGCATAAGTGCTTTAAATTTAGCAATTTCATGACCAGCTAAATCGGCATTGATGTTGTCCCAAGTCAGTTCCATTTTTAGGAATGTTTCAACATCTGCAGCAAGCTTAGGCAATACCGGCTTTAGGTAAGTGACTAAGATACGGAACAAGTTAAGCGCATTACTACACACTTGATGGGCTTCTTCTTGTTTAGCCTCGTCTTTAATTAGCTGCCAAGGTGCTGCATCAGCAACATAAGCGTTAGCTACATCGGCAAGTGCCATGATTTCACGCATCGCTTTACCGTATTCACGTGTCTCGTATAGGTTAGCAATCGTCTCCTGCTTGGCGACAAAGCTGTCAGTCAAGCTGCTATCGGCGATTTTAGCCAACTTGCCATCAAAACGCTTGCTGATGAAGCCGGCAGTACGTGAAGCAAGGTTAACTAATTTACCGACAAGATCTGAGTTAACTCGTTGAGCAAAATCTTCTAAGTTAAGATCTAGGTCATCAATTCTACTGCTTAGCTTAGCCGCGTAGTAATAACGTAAGTATTCTGGATCTAAGTTATCAAGGTAAGTCCGCGCTTTAATAAACGTTCCTTTAGACTTTGACATCTTTGCGCCGTTTACAGTGACGTAACCATGGGCATAGACACTGGTAGGCTTACGAAGACCAGCACCTTCGAGCATCGCAGGCCAGAATAAGCTGTGGAAGTAAACAATGTCCTTACCGATGAAGTGATATACTTCAGCAGTTGAGTCCTTACTCCAAAAATCATCGAAGTTTAAGTCATCGCGCTTATCACATAGGTTCTTAAATGAGCCCATGTAACCAATGGGTGCATCTAACCACACATAGAAGAATTTACCTGGAGCATCCGGGATCTCGAAACCGAAGTAAGGAGCATCGCGAGATATATCCCACTGTTGCAAGCCTTGCTCAAACCATTCGCTAAGCTTGTTGGCCATCTCTTGCTGTAAAGAACCGGAGTTGATCCACTCTTTTAACATACCTTCAAAAGCGGGTAGGTCGAAAAAGAAGTGCTCGGTATCTTTCATCACTGGAGTTGCGCCAGAAACTGCAGAATATGGGTTTAACAGGTCTGTAGTACTGTAAGTTGCACCACAGTTGTCGCAGTTATCGCCGTATTGATCTTCACTCTTACATTTCGGGCAAGTGCCTTTGACGAAACGGTCAGGTAGGAACATCGATTTTTCAGGATCGAACAACTGTGAAATAGTTTTGGTTTTTATATAACCTGAATCACGCAACTTGACGTAGATTTCACTGGCGAGCTCACGGTTTTCTTCGCTGTGAGTACTATGGAAATTGTCAAATTGAATGTTGAAATCAGCAAAATCTTTTTCATGCTCTTTTTGTACTTGAGCAATCATCTCTTCTGGCGCAATGCCCATCTGCTGGGCTTTAAGCATGATCGGGGTGCCATGAGCATCATCGGCGCAGATATAGTGACATTCATGCCCACGTAATTTTTGAAAACGTGACCATATATCGGTTTGAATGTACTCCAGCATGTGGCCTAAATGAATTGGACCATTGGCATATGGGAGTGCGCTAGTGACTAAGATTTTACGTTGTGAATTTGCCATCTTTTCTCGAAATCGCTGGGAACCTAAATAGAATGGAATAGATACTAACCGATCCAATGCATAGTTTCATTAAATCCTAGCGTAACTGTGGTAAATCTAGACTAATGTTTGCTTTAAATTCTGGTACAATTGCGCAAATCATATTTAGGGGGTCTCCATTTTGTCTTCATCTCATCCAAACTATCATCTCAACGATGATCTTCTCGGTCCTGTTTTAGCCATTCTTGATGCGTTCCAAGATCCATATTTAAACAAAAGCTTTTTAAGCGCTGGCATGGTGACTAAGCTAGCAATTGAAGGTAAGCGCTTGCAACTTGGCTTGTGCTATTCATACCCATGTCAAACGCAATATCAAGACATTGTTATGGCAGTGACCAAGGAACTCGCTGTACTGGATGCCATTGATGAAGTTGAATGTGAAATTGATTTCCAACCAGAAACTGTTTCAGCAATTAGTGCGGTAGAGCCACTGCCGAATATTAGGCAAATTATTGCCGTGGCTTCAGGTAAAGGCGGCGTGGGTAAGTCAACCACTGCGGTTAACCTTGCGTTAGCACTCGCCAGCGAAGGTGCTCGAGTCGGTATATTAGATGCTGATATTTACGGGCCATCAATTCCGATGATGTTAGGCGTTGAAGACTTTAAGCCTGTTTCCCCTGATGGAAAAATAATGACAGCTGCAAATGCGCATGGTATTGCAGCGCAGTCAATTGGCTTTATGTTAGATGGTGATCAAGCTGCGGTATGGCGTGGCCCAATGGCTGCAGGCGCTTTAGTGCAACTTCTTACTGAAACCGAGTGGCCTGAACTTGATTACATGGTCATCGATATGCCACCAGGAACCGGCGATATTCAACTTACCTTGTCGCAAAAAGTGCCGGTAAGTGGTGCTGTAATTGTGACCACCCCGCAAGATATCGCGCTGGCTGATGCTAAAAAAGGTGTCAGCATGTTCGAGAAAGTTAATATTCCAGTGTTGGGTATTGTTGAAAATATGAGCTTTCATTTGTGCCCTGAGTGTGGTCATAAAGACCATCCATTTGGCGCTGATGGTGGCGCAAAAATGGCCACTCGTTACAATGTACCTCTATTGGGTCAATTGCCTCTGCAGCTTAATATTCGCGAAGATGTCGATAAAGGTACTCCTACTGTTGCCGCCGACAGTGAGTGTCAAGTTTCTAATATATATCGTGAAATTGCGCGTAAAGTAGGCGCTCAGCTTGCGTTATGCCAAGCGCAATCTAAAGTATCTATAAGTATATCGGACGACGAGTAAGGTCTTAAAATGAATTCAAAACAATGTGTTGTTATCGCAATTGCTGGTGCTTCTGCGTCAGGTAAAAGCCTTATTGCTAAAACGATATATGAGGAGTTGTGTCGTGATCTTGGCACTGACCAAATCGGTGTAATTGCAGAAGATGCCTACTATCGTGACCAAGGTCATCTGTCGATGGACCAACGAGTACTCACCAATTACGATCATCCAAAAGCATTAGACCATGAGCTGCTTTGTAAACATCTTCAAGCACTTAAAGATGGTAACCCAGTTGATATTCCTGTTTACAGTTACACTGAACATACTCGTACTGAAGAAAAAGTAAACTTGACCCCAAAGAAAGTCATAATTCTTGAGGGGATCTTATTATTGACCGATCCTGCTCTTCGCGACCAAATGGATGCGAGTGTGTTTATGGATACTCCGCTCGATATCTGTTTCATGCGCAGGCTATCTCGTGATGTGGCTGAACGTGGCAGAACGATGGAATCGGTCATGTCTCAGTATACTGAAACGGTGCGTCCAATGTTTTTACAGTTCATTGAACCGTCTAAACAATATGCGGATATTATTGTTCCGCGTGGTGGTAAGAACCGTATCGCGACCGATATTCTTAAAGCGCGTATACAGCACCTGTTAGCAAAGTAATTTAGTGATGGTCACTATGGGTTTAATAGCTGTAGAGCAGTATTTAAAAAACCGCTCTATATCTAGGATGCATAGTGCTATATCTGCAATTTTACGGGGCGCTGTGCAGGCAAAATTAGTTAGGATAGCTAATGTCGACAATTTGGGTTAATGGACAACCTGATGCCGCGATTAACCCTCTTGATAGAGGGTTAGCCTACGGTGATGGTCTATTTGCAACAATGCGAGTACACAAAAGTGAGATTCAATTCGTTGAATCTCACTTTTTGCGATTGACTCAAGGCGCGAAACGCTTAGGGTTTGACTGGCAGCCGTCACTGAGTCTTCGTACACTTCTGTTAGAATGCGCTCAAAAACATCCCCAATCGTGTCTTAAAGTTTTACTTTCCCGTGGTGTTGGTGGACGAGGCTATACGCCGCCACATACCAATCAATCGACTAATGAAATTGTATCGGTTTATCCGTTTCCCGAAGTTTACCAACGTTGGCAAAATCAAGGGATAAACTTGCAATCTTCAGCTATTTTATTAGCGCAACAACCACGTCTTGCTGGAATGAAACATTGTAATAGACTCGAGCAGGTACTGATTAAATCGGAGCCACTCACCGCGGGCTATGATGACTGGTTAGTACTTGATGCTCAGCGAAATATTATCGAATCGTCGATGGCTAATCTGTTTTTTATAACTGAGGCTGGCATCCTGACCCCAAAACTTGCTTATGCTGGTGTTGCTGGCATGATGAGAGAGCAGGTGATCTATCAACTTTTGGATATGAATTTTAAAGTTTCCGTAACTGAAATAAATCTAAGTAAACTGTCTAACGTTGACCATGTATTTATGACCAACAGTTTGCTTGGCGTTGTTGATATCAATTTAATCGATAATCATATTTTACAAAAAGCACCTTTTACATCTTTATTAAGAGAGCGACTTAATCTGACATTATGAAGAAATTTTTAATTGGTTTTTTTGCGACTGGCTTTACGCTACTGACAATTGCTGCGCTTGGCGGATACTGGGGCTACCAAACGTTAACGCAGTTTGCTCAATCACCGTTAAAGATAGGCGTAGCCCAGGAGTTAGAGATCCAACGAGGCACTTCATTTAACCAGTTTAGTCAGCTGCTTAGACAACAGAATCTTATTGAAGATGATGGCTGGAAACTAAAATGGTTAGTGCGATTAAACCCCGAACTGGCACAGATAAAATCAGGTTTATATGATGTTGCTCCTGAGGATACCGTGACAAGCTTGTTAGAGAGAGTTGTCTCAGGCAGAGAGAAATCCTTCGCACTAACGCTATTAGAAGGACAGAGCATAAAGGAGTGGCAACAGCTACTTCTCACGCAGCCTAAACTTAAGTTTGATGAAGGCATGTTTACGCAAATTTTGCTTGATAATGGTGATACTTCTGGATTGGCTGAAGGTAAGTTTTTTCCAGACACTTACCATTACCGAGCCAATAATTCAGCCCGAGCATTATTGCAAGAAAGTTATCGAAAAATGCAAGCTGAACTCGATAGTGCTTGGCATAATCGCCAAGAAGGACTGCCTTTAAAATCCTCATATGAACTACTCATCCTTGCATCGATAATTGAAAAGGAGACTGGGAAGGCTAGTGAGCGACCTTGGATCTCAGCGGTATTTATTAATAGATTAAATAAAGGCATGCGTTTACAAACAGATCCTACTGTTATTTACGGCATGGGTGAACGTTATGAAGGCAACATTACTCGCAAAGACTTAAGAGAAAAAACAGCTTTTAATACTTACCGAATTAATGGCTTACCGCCTACACCCATAGCGGCACCGAGCCTTGCTGCTATTCAAGCTGCTGCAAATCCAGCAGATGTAGATTATTTTTATTTTGTCTCTCGAAATGATGGCAGCCATGTATTTTCAAGAACACTGCAAGAGCATAATCGGGCAGTGAACAAATATCAGAGAAATCGATGACTATAGAATCAACCACGGTTAAAAATGCAAAATTCGTTGTTATAGAAGGCTTAGAGGGGGCGGGTAAATCGAGTGCCATTGCTTTAGTGCGAGATTTTATTGAAAAGCACACTGGGCAAGCCCCCGTATGTACCCGAGAGCCAGGTGGGACACCTTTAGCTGAGCAGATGCGTGACTTAGTAAAAATTGCCAATGAGTCAGATCCATTATGTGATGAAGCTGAATGTCTCATTTTTTATGCCGCCAGAGCACAATTGGTCGCTAATGTGATAAAGCCATCGCTTGCTGAAGGCAAATGGGTTTTAGGTGATAGACATAATTTATCTTCGCTCGCTTATCAAGGCGGAGGCCGCGGGCTAATGCCGTTAGTTTCATCAATTAGTGAGGCTACGCTAAAAGGTTTTAAACCTGATTTGACACTTTATCTCGATATTGACCCAAAATTGGGATTAGCGCGAGCAGCTAATCGTGGCGAACTGGATCGTATTGAACAACAAGAGATAGAGTTCTTTAATCGCACAAGGGCGACATTTTTGTCATATGCAGACAACGACGATTCAATCATGATTATTGATGCGAGCCAAAGTATGGCAGCTGTACACAAAGATATTATCGCCGTCTTACAAGATCAGGCTTGGTAGCATGCAACAGTTACCTTGGTTGCAAAGTGCGAGTGATACGTTTAATGCACAGTTAAAGCGTCAACAGGTCGCACATGCCTATCTTATCGGTTTGGATGCCGGTTATGGCGGTGAAATACTGGCACTGGATCTGGCAAAGGCATCACTATGTAGCCAGGTCGGACAAGCAGGTGCCTGCGGATTTTGCAAAGCGTGTCAGCTAGTAGAGGCGAATAGTCATCCAGACTTTTATAAAATTGAAGCTGATGGCGCGCAAATTAAAGTCGACCAGATAAGAGGATTATGTCAAAAACTGACAACGACTGCTCAGCAGGGCGGTCGGCGCGTTGCCGTGATTTTAAATTGTGAGCGACTCAATCAGGCTTCAGCGAATGCGTTACTTAAAACACTCGAAGAGCCCGGTAAAGAAACGATATTGCTGTTGCAAGCTAACTCGCCAAGCCGTTTGATGGCAACGATAAGCAGTCGCTGCCAGCGCGTTCAGGTGAAACTTCCTTCCAGAGTTGACGTTAAGCATTGGCTCAACGATCAGTTAAAAACATCCGCTGATTATAGCTGGTGCCTGCCAGTCGTTGGTGGACCGCTAGCCATAGTATCTGCTATTGAAAGTGGTCGCTATCAAAGCCTTTTAGCATTTAGAAAAGGTTGGATTGAAAGTTTGTCGTCAAAGCAGCTCTGTGCTAGTTTACAAAATGTAAACGAAAAGCAAGTTTCTGACGCAATTAAAGTTTTATACCTTGTATTGCATCGAAAGCTGGTAACAGACAATAAGCTAGACCCATTAATACGTTCAGCTATTGTCACTTTTTCAGCTAAAGTCATGCAGCAAGAAACACGCCTTTCTATAATGCCAACAATCAATGTATTGGGCTTGTTTGAAAGCATCGTGCTTGAATATATACATATAATGGAAAACTAACTCTTTATGACAAATCTTGTTGTTAATTTTGACACCTTGCACCAGCTATATAGGGCCTATATGCCTTTCATTAAGCCTGCTGGGATATTTATTGGCAGCACAGATAACTTTGTACTTGGGCAATCATTGTCCGTGGTTTACCGTTTACCGGGAACGACTGAAAAGATGCAGTTCGAAGGTTCTGTAGTGTGGATAAACCCTTTAGGAGCTCCTGGTGGGCGTCCTGTAGGTATAGGTGTTAAAATTGTATCAGAGCCTGATTTACATAAGCACCATATTGAGCAGCTTTTGTCACACGAACTGTCCTCTTCTGATTTGACCTGCACTATGTAGCTCGGTAGACTTGCTCTCCTTTTTGCTTGTTGGATTCTCCTGTGCTTATCGATTCACATTGTCATTTAGATCGTCTTAAAACCGCGCCAGATCATGATTCACTAAAAAATATCATTAGTGCTGCCAAAGCCCGTGATATCGCTTACTTCCTTTGTGTGAATGTTAGGCAACAAGGTTTTTTAGAGATGAAGCAGAAAATGGCGTCGTTCGATGAAGTGTTTCTATCGGCAGGCGTACACCCTTTAGATGTCCAAGATGGCCTTAACGTAGAAGAGATAGAGCTCTTTGCACGTGATGAAAAGGTGGTTGCTATAGGTGAAACTGGGCTTGATTATTTTTATGCTAATGAGACTAAAGCGTTACAGCAATCTTGTTTTGAACAACAAATTGATTTGGCCGTTAAGGTTAAAAAACCTCTGATTATCCATACTCGCGATGCTCGAGAAGATACCCTTAATTTTTTAAAGAGGGGCAATGCAGACTCAGTAGGAGGTGTTTTACACTGTTTCACCGAAAGCTGGGATATGGCAAAAGCTGCAATAGATATGGGCTTTTATATTTCTGTTTCAGGCATTGTCACATTTAAGAATGCTGGTGAACTGCGTAACGTGATAAGAAAGGTACCAAAAGATAGATTGTTGGTTGAAACTGATTCGCCGTATTTAGCCCCCGTTCCTCATCGTGGCAAAGAGAATCAACCAGCTTTTGTTCGTGATGTTGCCGAGTTTGTCGCGGAGCTTCGAGGTGAGAAATATCCTGATGTGGCCGAGTATACTACTGAGAACTTCTTTAAGCTATTCAAAGATGCTGCGCGCCTCGCAGGTAGATAATGCTTTGCTGATCTAATCGGATCAGCTTTGTCGGCGTGATACCAATTGCATTAAAAGTGTGACCATTCAGCGGGAATTCAAACGCGTAGGCAAGTAGTGAGATTTGAGCTAATAGTTATTCTCGGCTCTGGCATCCAGCTTCGCTCTCGATAATTTCTGCTGCATTATTCTACCTTCGACTATCCTATACATGACCGACAAGGAGGCTCGGAACGTCTTATTTTTTATGGAACAAAATAGACCATTTATCCGTATACCCAAATCTCATAGAGCAGCATACAGTGTTTTGCCAATTTTTTACCTCAGCCGCACTACGTGAGCCCCCCCGGCCTTTCCACTTCTGCCTTGCATTGGCTTAAAAGGGAATAACCACTTCTTTACCAATGCGCTTTGAATTGAAAAGACTGAGGGGCTCTGAACGAGTCAAATACTTAATGCAATTGATATGACTATGTACAAAAGAAGCAAAAGACAGGCAAAAAAAGACCCAAAACTATTCCAATTGTTCTGGGTCTAGGGGAATGGCTCTCAAGGAGCCGTGCGCTACTGGTGTTAACCATTTAAGGTTAAAATCTGTTACTTACTCAATCTCTGAACAAACTAGTGTAATAGAGTGTAGTAGAGCATTGCCATTTAGGCATAATTTTTTTTAATTACTTCTTGTCTATATGTAACTAAAAATTATTGCTGACTGTAGCGAGCCATTTTATCTTTAACTAAGTCTCTGGGAAGATTGTTTTTTAGCTTATTGCCAAGATGTTTAACCACCCCTAAAGAAACTCCTGCATAGCTGACAATGGTTTCGCCTTGAGGCTTTACCTTTTCGCTTAAACTAATATCTCTGCCCATTAAAAATACTTGTGCCTCATCATCGCTGAGCTCAATAGTGTTTGGGGACGTTAAGGCTAAAACAGCTTCATGTTTTACTTTAAACCCTTTTTTTAGCACATCGGCTAATTTCATTCCAATACGTTGAAAACGCATTTTACCGATGAGTTTATGGAAGGGCTGAGGGAAAAGCCACACTTCTGCATCTCGAACGTAGATATCATTTTCATTTGGTAAAATGATATCGAACGATGTTTTTAGGTATTCGGCTATTTCAGACACTTTTTTCGCAGAAGCTTTTTCAAATGGGAAATTCTTTTGCTTTCTAGGTTCTGGCAATGCTCGCGCAATAGCTTTAACTTTTTTTATCTTTGCAACAAAGAAGCCTTCACTGTCGTATATTTGTGGCCAGACATGTAAAAAGCCCTCTTCGGTACAAGCCTTATCTGCGCCAGCAAATAGTGAACATAGGTTAATAAACTCAACAGCGTCTGGATAGCGCTGTTTTAAATAATCACAAACGTTTTGATTCTCTTGTCGACTTAATGCGCACGTTGAATAAACCAGTTCACCGCCAGGCTTTAATGCTTGAAAAGCGGAGTCAATGAGCGCTTTTTGAGTATCAACAATTCCTTTTAAATCATTATTGTCCCAATTCTTTAAAGCGTCAGGATCTTTTCTTATCGTGCCTTCGCCGCTACAAGGAGCGTCGAGCAATATGGAGTCAAATATTTCAAACATATACTCGCCAAATACACGAGCATCAAAATGCGTTAGCGCGCAGTTTGCAACCCCCATGCGGGCGATATTCGCATGCAGTACTTTCACTCGGCTGGCAGAGTACTCATTTGCGACAAGTAAGCCTTTGTTACCCATTAAAGCAGCAATTTGTGTTGTTTTAGACCCCGGTGCTGAAGCCATATCTAATACATACTGTTGAGCATCATTTCGCTTAGGTGAAAGAAGCGCCGTTGGTGGTAGCATTGAACTGGCTTCTTGAATGTAAAAAAGTCCTTGAAGATGCTCTATGGTATTACCGAGCTGGATCTCCTGTTCCAATTTAATCCAGTAGCCATTTTCACACCAAGGAATAGGATCAAAATGCCAACCTTTAGGCACCATTAACTTAATAAAATCATTGGTTGATATTTTAAGTGTGTTTACCCGTATAGAGGGTCGCAGAGGCTTACTGCTGTAGCAGATGAAATCGTCCATTGAGAGGTGTGCGGGCAGATCATGTTCGATGCTATTGATAAAATTTTGATTAAAATGAGCCATATGCCGAAGGTAATGCGATAAAGTAGTCTGATTATATACTGAAAAATAGATATAGTGAGAGCACTTGTATTGAAGAGTGTCGCGTCGCGCCCGATCAGGAGAGGAACAGTGAGTGTTAAATAAGATATGGTTTAGTTTTTTTGCTGTTGCATTGTCTGCCATTTTTATACAGCTGCTAAGCGGAAACGTTGGCGTACTAAGCCAAAGTGTCGAAGCCATTTTTTCCAGTGCTAAATTAGCCGCAGAGATAGCGTTAGGCTTAATTGGGGTGCTGTGTTTGTGGATGGGGCTTATGCGAGTTGGCGAGAAGGCTGGGGTAGTTGCGTTTTTTTCCCGCGCTTTTGAACCGTTATTATCACGTTTGATGCCCGAGGTACCACGAGGGCATCCAGCCTATGGCAGCGTTACCATGAACCTAACCGCGAATATGTTAGGTTTAGACAATGCTGCTACTCCACTAGGCTTAAAGGCGATGCAAGATCTTCAGTCTTTAAACCCAGTTGAGCACACAGCGACCAATGCACAGATTTTGTTTTTGGTACTCAATACCTCCTCTATAACCTTAGTGCCGGTTACGGTATTTCTTTACCGTGCGCAGCAAGGGGCTGCAGCGCCCGCTGATATATTCTTACCTATCTTATTAGCCACATCGGCATCGACCTTAGCAGGTGTACTCGCTGTTGCTATTGTGCAGCGTTTATCAATTTTAAATACGGTGGTTATCGCTTACGCTGCGGGGATTTTGGCAACGTTAACCGCGTTGATATTTTACTTATCAACCCTCACAGTTACGGCAATTGGCGAGGTGAGTACTGCTATGGGTAATGGCATTTTGCTGCTACTTATTTTTAGTTTTGTACTGGTTGCAGGTTTGCGTAAGGTGGCTGTGTATGATGAGTTTATTGAGGGAGCGAAAGAGGGGTTTGCGCAATCGATTAAGCTCATCCCTTATCTGCTTGCTATGTTACTAGCGATAGGGTTACTGCGAGCTTCAGGTGCGCTTGAATATCTATTAAATACAATCGCGGGGATTGTGGCGTTTGCTGGCGGCGATACGCGTTTCGTTGACGCTATGCCAACGGCAATTATGAAGCCTTTTAGTGGCTCTGGCGCAAGAGCTATGATGCTTGAGACGATGCAGTACTACGGTGTTGACTCCTTTGCTGGCCGACTTGCCGCAATTTTGCAAGGCAGTACTGAAACGACGTTTTACGTGCTGGCGGTATATTTTGGTGCTGTTGGAATACGCAATGGACGCCATGCTCTGGCTTGCGGTTTATTCGCAGACCTTGCGGGTATTGTGGCTGCGATATTGGTTTGTTATCAGTTTTATGGTTAATACCAATCAGTATAAAGGTTTATTGCCCAACGAGAGTTAAGCAGAACATAGCACATACCACTATTAGCCCATTGGTCTGAAATTCGCACGCCAGAAAAAACTCTGAGTAGGTCAACTTATGATGCTGATTGGTAGAACACTTTTCTTGATAAGAAAAAGGCGATAACTTAAGTAAGTTATCGCCTTTTGTGTATTAGCAGGTTGCAAGTTTAGTCGGTTGCAGATTGTTTTGGTGCCCACTCTAACCAGAGTGGATCTACAGCGGAGCTAAGTGAAAAGCGATGCTGCGGCTCAATCATATTATCAGCTGTCGTGACATCTTGAGTAGCAAGGCCAATTCCACCGGCAAGAATGGTTTCAAGGGAGCCGCTTTCTATCTGAGCGCCAGAAAATAGACCCACATCGACTTTTACGCCCGAAAGATCCCAAAGTACACTCGTGTTATTAACTAAGTGCTTATATTGGCTTTCTATGTGGGCCGTCATCTCGACTCCGGTACCGTCTTTAATTAATTGATAACTGTCAACCTGACCGACCTTTATGCCACGAAAGAAGATAGCCGTGCCCTTATTAATAGAGCCCAAATTGTTATTAGTGATAATTAAAGTGAGTGCGTTATCTATATTGTAAAATGGCTTATTAACCAAGCCAATAAAGCTATCTGCTGTTTGTGTGCTCACTCCGGGAACAACCGAAATATAAGGACCTGTGAGTAGAGTCTCTGGGGCTTCAATTCCAGCCAGCGAAACCTGCGCGTCAACAATTGAAAAGCTCGCATCTTGCTGGTTGAAGTTTGCGGCGTAATCCCCATATAGGTAAGCGGAAACATTCAACTCAGTCAGATCTTTACTCAGTACGACTGACTCGACTTCACCTACTTTATGGCCTAAATAGCGGATAGGGGCTTTTTTAGCTAATTTTACGCTGGCAGGGAAGGTCATAGTTATTGGCGTTGATTGGCTTAACGCAAGAAATTTTGAGTCATATAACTGATTCTCTCGGCCTTGTACTGGTTGCTCAAGCAGTCCTAAAGTGATCCCACCTTTTAGTGCCCCTTGTAGCGGCGACATTTCAACCTCAATACCACTTAAACTAGCGTTGATTGCTAACGCGCTATTACGCCAAAAAACCGTTTTGTCGGTTAACAGCGACGCAAATGTTTTTTGGACACTGATATCAATTAGAAAGTCGTTACTCTTTCGCTGCCAATCTACCTTATTAACCTGGCCAATCTGCATTTTTTTATAGTAAATCGGTGAGCCATCAACCACATCTGCGGCATCATTACTGAAAAGTTGTCGAGTAATCTGTTGCGAGTGCTTAAAGTAGCTATCTGCTTCGTTACTGCTGGCAAATACTTTTAGTTCCGCACTGTTAGCTAACTGCTGGTTGCTAGATCCTTTAACTAAACTTAACGCACCATTGGTAAAAGTACTAAGATCGCGAGTCTTTACCGCAACACCGTCTAAGTTGGCTTCTACTGAAAGCACGGACTCGGCGATGAAATAGCTGCCCTTGGTGAGTAAAGAGCTAAAATCTGCATCAACTTCGATACTATACTCTACTCCAGTCAGTGCTTTATTTAATTTGCTAGACAGCACCGTGCCTATTTTTATCTGCTTGAAACGTAAATCAGCGCCAGCAGAAACACCTGGATTGCTATCTGAGTTTAAAGTTAATGTAAGCTTGTTACTGTTAAGTGGCTCTGGTTTAGTTGCTAATAAAGGGTATTGCTGTAGTGGGGCGCCTGAGCCTGGCATAAAGTTAATCACACTACCAGTGAGTAACCGCTCTGGATGATTGATACCGTTTAAAGAGATATCTGCACCCTCTAACCAAAATGATGAACTACCTGCTAGTAACTCAGCATATTTACTGTCGATTTTGGCTGCTAAAGAGATACCGTTATTAGTTAAGTTTTTATTGGTAACCCGACCTATATTAATCCCTCGAAATACAATGGCAGTATTGATTGCAACTGATTCTGTGCCGTTAGCTATTAAATTAAACTCTATACCACCGAAGGCTTGTTTCTCGCTATCATACAAGGCAAATTCATGTCGGTTTTCAGCAGTAGTAGAGCCATCATTTGAACTAAAGCTAATACCTCCAGCGAGAATAGCTGCAAGACTTTCACTACGAACTTCTATACCGACAAGGGAAGCGTCGATACTAATGCCTGACACATTCCAAAACTGCGAGTCGACTTTGACTAAGTTAGCATATTGCTGCTGAATAAACGCGGTCACTATAATCTTGTTGCTACTATCTAAACGGTAACCAACAACTTGCCCAACTGGGATCTGTCGATAGAATATAGGTGAACCTACATCCAACGAGCCCAATTTCTCGGAAGTAATGTTAACAATGAGTCCTTCGTTACCCGGCGTTATAACTGGTGCGCTGATCTCTGCTTCAAAAAAAGAGGCTGACTCTCCCTCACCGGGTAAAATCCCGATGTAATTACCTGAAAATAATGTGTCTAAACCTTCAACGCCAGTAATCGAAGCCTTAGGTTTAACAAGCCAAAACTTGGTGGCTTTGTTTAGAAATGGTGAGGAGCGATAATCCATTAAAACATCAACATTAACGCCCTGAAGATCGTCATCGATACTGATATCAACGACTTTACCCACGGTAAGACCTTGATATTTTACTAAGGTCTTACCTATATCCATACCCGTGGCATTTGGAAAATGTATTCTGACCTCTACGCCAGACTCGCGGATGCTCTTAACTCCTAACCAAGCTCCTAGCGCCAATGCAATAATCGGTAGTAACCAAATAGGAGAGAAGAGTTTTTTCTTTACTACTTTAGGTGTTTGTACTTGAGTCATTATTAGTTTCCAATCTGTCCCAGAGTAAGCGTGTATCAATCACTTTTGCTGCCAGTTGTGTTAGCAAGATAACTAAGGCGAATGCAGTGGCTGCAGGTGCTGGTTTTGCATCTAAAAGTTGTCCCATATTGACCACAGCAACGGTGAGTGAAATGACAAATAGATCTAACATCGACCATCTACCAATCCACTCGATAATATGAAAGCCCATCATTAGTTTTTTCTTAGATATAGGTAACTTAAAGCTAATTGCAGTCAAATATATAGTGAGTCCTACAATTTTAAGCACCGGCACCAAGATGCTCGCAGTAAATAGGATAATGGCAATAGGGATCATGTCTGTTTTTACCAGATGTGCAATCCCAGAAAAAATAGTGTCTTGTGTCACTTGGCCTTGATTTGTCAGTGTGGTAATCGGGTATAGATTAGCCGGGATAAGCAAAATTGCAGCTGTTATCAGTAAAGCCCAACTCTTTTGCAGGCTATCATAATCCCTTACTTTTAATTTAGCATCGCAGCGGCTGCAACAAGCGGAATTGGCACAAGTAACTTTGCTGCAAGTTGGGCAGCAAGTTAGCCCTACCTCCTTTCCTAATGTGGAAGCTGCTTTATTATCGTTCAAGGAAACTCCACATATGCTCTAAATCGTACTCTCTTAAAAGGAATAAATGCATTACAAACAGCATTGTAAAACAGAAAGTACCAAAACCGAAAGAAACGGTGGCAAAATCAGCAAGGTTAAACGCAGCAACTAAAAAGCTGATGACATAGATCTCGAGCATCGTTAACTGCGTCAGTAAGCCTTGTAACTTTAATGCCTGTTTTAAGACTGACCTTAATAAAGGCGATTGTAATCCGTATTTAATGATTAAGATCTGTACCAATATAGAAGTTAATAAGATACCAGGTGCGATAACCGCTGCAGTCATAACCGCTATAGCAACAACCCAATATCCTTGCTGATAGACAGCTGCAGCGCCTTCAAACACAGTTGTTGTGCGCATACTGCCCAAAAACTCAAGTTCAAGCACCGGAAAAAGGTTAGCGGGGAAAAAAAAGATAATTGCAGTGATGCATAACGCCAACATGCCATTAACTGAGCAATAAGGTGTGTCGTATAACTGAGTATGGCACCGCGGACATATAGCCCTTACGCCTGTTGGTAGGGCGCGCTTTCTTATGACCAAATCACATGACGGACATAAAGTAACACTATTGTCTAGCGTATCCGGTGGCATAGGAAATAAAGCCTCAAAAAAATCTTAATGGAATAAAACAAAGAAACAGCCCTAAACGTGAACTCTATTAATCGTATGCATTTGATTATTACAGAGTCCTTATCGCTATAAGCGTATCAGACTTTGAAGAAAACTTGCATAAGAACTTCAATATGTGAGACTCTTTACTGTATATAAAAACAGTGCGAGATTGATTATGGCCGTTGTAACCAAATTTGTCGTAGTTAGAGAAGGGGTTGAAAAGATGACTTTCACATCGAAAAAGGAGGCTGATGCCTACGATAAGATGCTTGATATCGCTGACAACTTGATTCCTTTTTTGACGAATCCTGAATTAGGGTTAGAAGATAATGACATTGAAAAGATTGGTTTTTTCTTAGCGCAGAATAAAGATGAACTACAATCCTTGCTAAAAGGTGGTAGTACTGCGAGTAAAGCTCCAACAAAGAAAGTATCGAAAAAGACTAATTTAGACTAAAAAAAACAGAACATCAGTCTTCTAAATTTGCTCCATCTTGATAAGATGCTGCAAATTTATTTAGATTTATCGATGATTTCGTTAGGGGATGTATATGACCGCGTCATTTTATGACACGTTGAACCGTCAAGTTATTGCTTTATTTAGCGGTGAAGATGATCAAATCGCCGCCTTAGCCAATTTTTCAGCACTATTGAATGATAATTTACCTGATCTTAATTGGGTTGGCTTTTACCTACTAAAGAACGAACAACTTGTACTCGGTCCTTTTCAAGGAAAAGTTGCTTGTACTCGGATACCGATTGGAAAAGGTGTTTGCGGTACAGCTGTTGAAAAAAACCAAACACAACGTATAGCGGATGTTCATCAATTTGTGGGTCATATAGCATGTGATTCAGCCAGTGTTTCTGAACTTGTGGTTCCTCTAAGACACAATGGCGATGTTATCGGAGTTCTGGATATTGATAGCCCATCGTTATCAAGATTTGATGAAATCGATCAACAAGGCGTAGAAACTTTGGTTAAAAGTCTCGAAAATTGCCTATTTGGTTAATCTACGACCAATTTTTGCTAATTGATGGTCGCAATCATCTCATGCATCCCTATAATAAGCGGTTTGAGCAATGAAATCTTAAATCGTGATTATTCGGTAAAGCGAATCAATAGCGTTTATGATAGGTTGTTGCTAAGGTAGGTTTGATTTTGCCGCTAAAAAACATAGGTTAATCATTATTAATTTGTTCTTTAGGTCATAATCAGACAAATATAAACGACACTTAAATCGATGAGAGATAGAAACTCTTTTGGTGGTGTCCCTTTTTTAAACTGTGGAAGTAAAGATGGAATCAACAGAAAAGTTGACCGATACCAACGCTATTCTTGCGTACTTATATGAAACATTTCCTTTATGCTTTATTGCTGAAGGTGAAACGAAGCCATTAAAAATCGGATTGTTTCAAGATTTAGCGGAAAGGTTAGCTGATGATTCTAAAGTCAGTAAGACTCAACTAAGAATCGCTTTAAGAAGATACACAAGCAGCTGGCGTTACCTTAAGTGCGTTAAAGCTGGTGCGCACCGTATCGATTTAGATGGTAATTCTTGTGGTGAGCTAGAACAAGAGCACGTTGACCATGCTCAAGCTACACTTAAAGAAAGTCAGGAAAAAGCGAAAGCGAAAAGAATAGCTAAGGCGAGTAAAACCTCAGCACCTTCAGCTAAAGCTAAGAAAGCCGTTAAAAACCCGGTTGCAAGAAGACCGAAAGCGGCACCAAGCGCAAAACCTGTCAAAGAAAAAGTAGCAGAAGTTGCTTTAACGCCTGCGGTATTGACTGAGTTGAAGAAAAATCAACGTGTAAATGTCAAACTTGGTAAGGCACCAGTTGCTGGTGTAATTTTGGATATCAAAAAAGAAGATGTTCAAGTTCAACTAGATTCTGGCTTAACAATTAAAGTTAAAGCTGAATACATAATGCTGTAATGGTTTAAAAGCATGTAAAGGAGTAACTTGTTGATGCGGAAAATGTCTCTGGCTGTATCTATCGCCAGTATTTTTGTAGGATTCTCGGCGTGGGCTGTTAGCCCTACTATTCAATTCAGCGAGTTACCTGCTTTAAAGCAGGAACCCCAGCATAAAGTGGCGAGTAAACGCGTCACGGGTTTGTTTACCCGTTCCCATTACCATCGTTTTGAAATGGACGATGCGTTTTCAAAGCAAGTGTTCGAACGTTATCTTAAGCAGTTAGATTATCGTAAGAATGTGCTTTTGCAGTCTGATGTTGACGGCTTCATGGCATATTCAACTCAATTTGACGACATGTTGAAAAGTGGTGATCTGCAACAAGCATATTCGATGTTTGAAGTGATCCAAAAACGTCGCTATGAGCGATTTGCCTATGCACTCTCTTTGCTTGACGAAGAGATGAAGTTTGATGTCGCCGGCGATGCCTATGAATTCGATCGCAAAGACGCTGCTTGGCCTAAAACGGAAGCTGAGTTAAACGAACTTTGGCGCCAACGAGTAAAGTACGATGCATTAAATCTAACTTTAACGGGTAAAAAGTGGGATGAGATTGTGACTATTTTATCGAAGCGTTACAACAATTCTATCAAACGCCTAAGTCAAACTCATAGTGAAGACGTGTTCCAAGGTGTTATGAACGCATTTGCGAGAACTGTTGAGCCTCATACCAGTTATTTATCGCCACGAAATGCAGAACGGTTCCAGATGGAGATGAACCTAAGCCTTGAGGGCATAGGTGCAGTACTTCAAGTCGATGACGATTACACTGTGATTAAAAGCCTCGTTGCGGGTGGCCCTGCAGCCACCAGTGAGAAGCTATCTCCAGAAGACAAAATCGTCGGCGTTGGCCAAGAAGGCGAGAAAGTCGTTGATGTTATTGGTTGGCGTTTAGATGATGTTGTCGAGTTAATTAAAGGGCCTAAAGGCAGTAAAGTAGTTTTAGAGATCTTGCCTAATAAAGGTGGTTCTAGCGCTAAGTCTTTTGAACTGACTATCGTTCGAGACAAAATACGTCTAGAAGACCGTGCTGCAACCTCTAAGGTTGTTGAGCCAACTGAAGGACCCTACGCAAATCGTAAAGTAGGCGTCATTCAAATTCCTGGTTTCTATATGAACCTTTCAAAGGATGTCTCTAAAGAGCTTGCAGAGCTTAAAGAAGCAAAAGTTGAAGGGATAATCATAGATTTACGTGGTAATGGTGGTGGAGCACTAACTGAAGCGACACTGCTTACAGGTTTGTTTATTGAACAAGGCCCTGTGGTACAAATTCGTGATGCGAATGGTCGAGTCTCACAAAATAGAGATAACGATGGACGAGTCACTTATGATGGTCCATTAACGGTTATGGTTGACCGCTATAGTGCTTCTGCATCAGAGATTTTTGCCGCAGCATTACAAGACTATGATCGTGCATTGATTGTCGGTGAGTCGACATTTGGTAAAGGGACTGTGCAGCAACATAAGAGCCTCGGCCGTATCTATGATATGTACGAGAAACCTATTGGCCATGTACAATACACGATCGCGAAATTCTACCGTATCAATGGTGGTAGCACCCAATTAAAAGGTGTGACACCGGATATCCCGTTCCCGAGTGCTCTTGAACCTGGAGAGTACGGCGAAGCCGAAGAAGAGAATGCTCTGCCTTGGGATAAAGTGCCTGTAGCTCAGTACGGTACGTTAACTGAAATTTATCCGCAGCTAATTCAAAACCTTGATAGTAAGCATCAGCAGCGGATTAAAACAGACGTTGAATTTGGCTATATCTTCCAAGATATCGAAGAGTTTAAGGCTAATCATGACAACAAAACGGTATCGTTAGTCGAAAGTGAACGTCTTGCTGAACGTGATGATAATGACAAGAAGCAACTCGATCGTGAAAATGAGAGACGAGTGCGTGAAGGTCTTGAGGTGGTAAAGTCATTAGATGATATCGAAGATGAAAACACAGATAAAACCGACGCATTCTTAGATGAAACAGCTTACATAACGCTCGATTTAGTTGATATTGAGAAACTGGCTAAGAATCAAAAATAGTCGTTGATACTGACATAAAAAACGCGCTTATAGCGCGTTTTTTTTAACTTAAAAATGGAATTAGCAGGCCTAAAAATGACACAACCTCAAGCTAAATACTTAAAAGACTACCAAGCGCCATTATTTCAAATTACTCATATAGACCTCGATTTTTCTCTAGCGGGTGAAAACACGATAATTAAAGCCACAAGCTCGGTGGTCAGAAAAGGGGAACATGGCGAACCTCTGCGTCTTGATGGCGAAGATATTAAGTTGAAGTCAGTTAAAATAAATGGTGTTGAGAGCCCATATAAAGAACAAAGTGGTCAGTTGATTATTGATACTGATGAGCAAAGCTTCCAGTTAGAAATAGTCTCAGTTGTCGATCCAGAGTCAAACACTAGCCTAGAAGGCTTGTACATGTCTGATGGGGCGTACTGCACCCAGTGTGAAGCTGAAGGGTTTAGGCGTATTACCTATTTCCTTGATAGACCAGACGTACTTGCGATCTATACCGTGCGTATAGAAGCAAACAAAACCGCATTCCCATTTTTGTTAAGTAACGGCAACCTTGTTGATAATGGTGATTTAGAAGGCGGTTTACATTTCGTAAAATGGCATGATCCGTTTCCAAAGCCTGCATATCTTTTTGCATTAGTCGCTGGTGACTTTGACCTATTAGAAGATGAGTATATAACCCGCAGCGATAGAGCCGTTAAGCTGCAGGTTTTTGTCGATAAAGGCAATCTTAATAAAGCTCACCATGCAATTGCATCATTAAAGAAATCAATGCAATGGGATGAAACTCGTTTTAATCTTGAATACGACCTCGATATTTATATGATTGTAGCCGTTGATTTTTTCAATATGGGGGCAATGGAAAATAAAGGACTAAATGTATTTAATACCAAGTATGTATTAGCAGATAAAGCTTCTGCTACCGATGATGACTATCACGGTATCGAGTCGGTTGTAGGTCATGAGTATTTTCATAATTGGACTGGTAATCGAGTAACTTGCCGAGATTGGTTCCAATTAAGCTTAAAAGAGGGGTTAACCGTTTTCCGAGATCAGGAGTTTAGCTCTGATGTAGGCTCTCGAGCTGTTAACCGTATACATGCAATTAAGGTAATGAAAAACCAGCAATTTGCAGAAGACTCCGGCCCAATGGCTCATCCTATCCGCCCCGAGTCAGTAATAGAAATGAATAACTTCTATACCGTGACTGTTTATAACAAAGGGGCAGAAGTGATTCGCATGATGCATACCTTGTTAGGGGAAGATAAGTTCCAAGCAGGTATGGCGCTGTATTTTAAGAGGCATGATGGTCAAGCTGTGACTTGCGATGATTTCGTCGTGGCAATGGAAGATGCCAGCAAGGTTGATTTAGCGCAGTTCCGTCGCTGGTATAGCCAGGCCGGTACTCCTCAAGTCACCGCTAGCGAATCTTTCGATGATTCAACTAATTGCTATTGCTTAACATTGTCTCAAGAAACACCTGATACCCCTGGTCAAGCGGACAAATTACCACTGCATATTCCATTTGATATTGAGCTAATAGATAGTGAGGGCAATAGTGTTGTTAATCAAGTATTGGATTTTAAACAGCAAACCCAAAAGTTTATTTTTGAGAATATCAAAACCAGACCCGTTGTTTCATTGTTACAAGACTTCTCTGCGCCAGTAAGATTGGAATTTGATTACTCGATTGAACAGCTATTGCATCTAATGCGTTTCGCTAACAGCGAAGTGGCAAAGTGGGAGGCATCTGTATCCTTATTTAGTCAGTCAATCTGGCAGTGTGTTGATAATTTGCAAAATGGCAAAGCGATGCATATCGATAGCCGACTTGTTGATGGCTTCAAAGGTGTACTGTTATCTGAGTCATTAAATGCAGCGTTAATGGCTGAAATTCTTAACTTGACGAGTGCCAGCTCACTGATAGAGCAAACAGAAAGTGTCGACCTAGATAGCCTTGCTATCGCGCGTCAGTTTGCAGTCAATGAAATTGCTCAAGGTTGTGAAGATGAGCTGTTAGCAAAAGTAAGGCAGTTGCAGAACATAGATAGTGCCGATGCTCGTGCATTAAAAAATGTCTGCTTAAGCTTATTGCTCAAGGTTGATGATAGTTACCGTCATCTCGCACTTGAGCAGTTTAACGCTGCCGATAACATGACTGATACCTTAGGCGCACTGACAGCGCTTAATGGCGACAGTTCAAGTGAGCGAACAGCATTAATGACAACATTTGAATCTCGTTGGACAGATACCCCATTAGCTATGGATAAGTGGTTTAGCTTACATGCAACATTTGCCGATATTGCTTGTATTGATAAGCTCGAAGAACTTTTACAGCATGAAGGTTTTTCGATGTCTAACCCAAACCGTGTGCGTTCATTGATTGGTGTGTTCGCAGCAGCCAATACGTTTGAGTTTCACCGTAAAGATGCCAAAGGATACGACTTTTTGACCAAAGCGATTATCAAGCTCAATAAAGTCAATCCACAGGTTGCCGCGCGGATCATCACTCCTCTCATTCAATTTAAAAAGTTTGATCAACAAAGACAGACGCTAATGCGCAAGTCACTAGAAGATATTTTAGCAATAGATGAGTTATCAAAAGACCTCTATGAGAAGGTAACTAAAGCGCTATCATAATGAGATAGCAAAAAGTAAAATCTCGGTTTAAGCAGTGCTACCGCTCTGTTTAGGCTGAGATATTAATCATTATTCGAGAAATACAAGTGCAACAATCAAATCAAGTATTCCAATTCTCCTTAAATATCAATTATGACGACTTTCTACCGTATTACCGTGGTCAGGTTACTAAAGTGGAGGTTGTTGATACGGCAGGAAGAACGTTATGGATAAGTGCCAGACACTTTAGACCGTTTTTTACTCGCTCAGGGATCTGCGCTTATTTTGAAATGGTCGTTGATGGTCAGGGAAATCTAATCCAACTCAATAAGATTTAGAGTAATTACTTAAAACGGTCGATTACTTTAAACGCAGTGCTTTAGCTATCTGTTAATTTATATAAGGTATTGTTATTAAATAATATATATTGACTAAATGCTCATCTAGTTACATTACCTAAATCTGATTTAAATACACTCCTCAAACCACCTTGCTAAATCCTTGTAAAATAGCGAAATCTTTTAAAGATTTTCACTATTTCATCCTTGCTCACTACGTATAAATGCTGTAACAATGGTGTTACCTGTAAGCTAACAGTATGTTGGTTATCAATTCCTATAACAAAAGAATCCAGCAGGTTACGGAGAGAAGCTAAAATGAAAAAGGTTAAAAACGGCTTTAACAAGTCGACGCTCGCTTTGGGGATAGTCGCGGCGCTCGGTTTTGGCATGTCAACAAGTGCCAATGCAGTCTCATTTAATTGGGGCGAAGTAGAAGGAACATTCGATTCAACCTGGACTGCTGGTGCGAGTTGGCGAGTAGAAGGGCGGGACTGGGAAAATCAAATTGGTAAGGTGAACCAACCTCAGTTTGATTGGTCAGGTTACTCTGCATTTGGCAACACCAAATACAGCTCAGCGGAAATTTGGGCTCAACCTGGTTCCTACTCAAGTAATGGCGATTTAAGTAATTTGCTCTATTCGCAAGGTGATACCACATCTGAAATATTTAAAGGTCTGCATGAACTATCTTTGAAGTATCAGAACTTTGGTGTGTTTGCCCGTGCGATGTACTTCTATGATCGCAAACTCAATGATGGTAGTTACGACTTTAATGACCCTCTAACGGGTAAAGAATTCGACCCTTGTGAAGATAGCAAGGCATCAGAGGTTCAATGTAAAGATATTCGTTTGTTAGATGCATTCGTTTACGCTGACTTTGATTTTAATGATGGCGCAAACCCACTGTCGGTTCGTGTTGGTAATCAAGTGGTTTCATGGGGTGAGAGCACTCTTATTGCCCATGGTATTAGCTCGATCAATGCCGTCGATTTAAATATCTTGAATGCACCGGGTGCAGAGCTTAAAGAAGCATTCCGTCCACAAGGGATGGTTTGGGCATCTTTTGGGATCACCGATGATCTGTCGGTAGAAGGTTTCTACCAATACGATTGGCAGCCTGTATGGGTTCCAACACCGGGCTCTATTTTTTCTACCAATGATTTCGCGGGTTACGGTGGTTACAACCAAAATGCACAGTTAGGTTTTAACGCTAACCCAGATATGAATCTAGATTTCCTGTTATCTGAATACAATACACTTGTGAGTATGGTGGGATCTGGAGCGGTTGACGGTGCAACACTTGCTCAGCTTGCGTTAGCTTATCCAACAAAGGCGACTTTGGTTGAAGATGACGCGTCAGCGAGTGATGATGGCCAGTGGGGTGTTAAGCTTGGTTATTACGCGCCGCAACTTGGTGAAACTGAGTTTGGCTTGTACTACATGAACTACCACAGTCGTCGTCCACTCATTAGTGGTACCACGGCTAACTTCACCGAAGAAGCTATTGGAAGAGATTTAGCTCGTCTTGGTGGTAAAGCACAGTCAGGCGAAGCCATGACTCGTGAAGATTTGTTGGCATTAGAAACCTTCTCTAAAGCCCAAATTGTTTATCCTGAAGACATTCAGTTGATGGGCTTTAGTTTCAATACACTCGTGGGTGATACTTCTGTAGCCGGTGAAATCGCTCATCGCTTGGATGAGCCGCTGCAAATTGATGACGTGGAGCTGCTCTTCGCGGCAATGCCTCAACAATTGGCAAATGCGGGACTTCGCCCAGATCTTGATGGTATTTCACAAGTCGAGAACTATGGTCCAGGTCAATACGCAGAAGGCTTTATCCGTTTAGACACGACTCAAGCTCAAACAACATTCACTCATTTATTTGGCCCAACACTAGGTACAGATAACCTGACTATGTTGGCTGAGATTGGTGGTGTTTGGATCCATGATATGCCGAGCTTTGACGAGCTGCGCCTTAACGGTCCTGGTACAGCACGTTCAGGTGGTAACCCTGATATGCCAGGGATTATCGAGGCGTTACATAACGGCCCTGAAACTAACCCATTCCCTACTGATTTTGCCTGGGGTTATCGTTTAGTTGCTAAAGCGGACTATAACAACGTATGGGGTGGGGTAAACGTCGCACCGCGGGTAATTTTCTCACACGATGTTGACGGCATTACACCGGATCCAATGTTCCTATTTACCGAAGGTAAAAAATCAGTCGCTTTAGGCGTTGCTTTTGATTACCAAAGTCGATGGGGCGCTGATATCTCTTTCAACACCTTCTTTGGTGGTGTAGGAACAACGAATGCGATGGCTGATCGAGACTATGTATCGTTCAACATTAAGTACTCAATCTAAATCACAAGGACAATAATAATGAAGAATCTTGCGATATTGTCTGCCGCAGTCATGATGGCTTTAGGCGCTTCAAGCGCTGTTGCTAAAGTTTCTGACGCAGATGCTGCCAAATTAGGCACAGAACTGACACCGCTAGGGGCTGTAAAAGCTGGAAATGCTGATGGTTCAATCCCTGCGTGGGATGGCGGCATTACTAAGCCTGTTGCAGGTTACAGTAAAGGTATGCATCACCCGGACCCATTTCCTGGTGACAAAATTGAATTTACGATTACTAATGCCAACAAAGACAAGTACAAAGAATTTCTTAGTGATGGTCAGGTAAAACTGTTTGAGCTTTACCCTGAAACCTTCAAGATGAATGTGTATGAAACTCGTCGTTCAGCGTCAGTCCCTCAATTTGTCTACGATGCCACAAAAGCTAACGCGACTCGTGCTGAGCTGATTGATGGTGGTAATGGATTGACTGGTGCATCTATTGGTGTACCGTTTCCAATGCCTGAGAATGGCTTAGAAGTTATCTGGAACCATATACTTCGCTTCCGTGGTGTTGATATCAAAACCTCACGTAGCCAAGCTGCACCGACAGCCGGCGGTAGTTATACCCTGGTTGAAACAGCAGAAGAGATCCGTTTCCAATACTCTCGTCCAGAGATGACGCTTGATAAATTGGCTAAAGAGAATACCTTATTCTTCTTTAAGCAAGTCGTGACCCAGCCTGCGCGTTTGGCAGGTACAGCACTGCTTGTTAAAGAGACCATGGATCAAGAGAAATTGCCTCGTCAAGCTTGGACATATAACACTGGTCAACGCCGAGTTCGCAAAGCGCCAAACGTAGCATTTGACACACCAGGTACAGTATCTGACGGTCTCAGAACAACCGATGATTTTGATATGTTTAACGGCTCGCCAGTGCGTTATAACTGGGAGTTAGTCGGTAAGCAAGAGCTTTATATTCCTTACAACGATTATAAGCTTCATTCTGATAAACTTTCATATGAGCAGATAGTGACTCCGGGTCACATCAACCCAGAGTATGTTCGTTATGAAAAGCATCGTGTTTGGGTTGTGAAAGCAACGCTTAAAGAGGGAATGCGTCATATATACAAAGCGCGTACTTTCTATATCGATGAAGACTCTTGGCAGGTATCTGTCGCAGATCTATACGACAACCGTGATGAGCTTTACCGTGTCGCGATTGCTCATGGTTTGAACTACTACGAAGTGCCAACTCAATGGAGTACGTTAGAAGTGTTCCATGATCTACAGTCTCGCCGTTATATCGCAATGGGGCTTGATAATGAAGGCCGTATGTACGATTTTGATGCAAAGTTGAGTGAAGGTAACTTCACGCCTGCTGCGTTAAGACGTGCTGGTATTCGTTAACCCACTTAGAGAGGGGCATTATGCCCCTCTTATTTTGAAAGGAAGTCTGTATGTCGTTTAGCATGCTTCGGTTTATCTCTGCCTTGAGTGTCGCCAGTATTTTTAATTCTTCTGCTGTATTGGCTCAAGAAAGTAACTTAGAACAACAAATACAACCTCTTGCTGCTCATTCGCTCGTGCTTGATATCGCGCAATCTGGGAATACTCTCGTAGCGGTTGGCGAACGCGGTCACGCATTTATTTTTGACAATCAATGGCAACAAGTCACCACACCGACAGTCGCCCAATTAACCAAAGCATTCTTCATCTCTGAAAACAAAGGCTGGGCAGTGGGCCATGATGCCACGATATTGCAGACTAAAGATGGCGGTAAAACGTGGCAATTGCAGATGCAATCTGCAGAGATTGAGAAACCCTTTTTAGATCTATTATTTTTCGATGAGAATAATGGTATTGCTATTGGCGCTTATGGTTTGTTTTACCGCACAGCCGATGGCGGTAATAACTGGATAAGCGAGTACCATCAAGAGCTACTCTTTGAAGAAGATGTCGCTTATTTAGAAGAACTCAAAGCTGAAGACGAAGCTTTGTATCTATCTGAACGTAGTACGTTGTTACCGCATTTTAATCGTGTAATCGCGCTTACTAACGGCCAACTGATTATGGTTGGTGAACTCGGACTTGTCGCCGTTTCAGCAGATAATGGTCATCATTGGCAAAAACAAAACTTTCCTTACGAAGGCTCTTTATTTAATGCGAGTGAAGTCGGTGACAATGTTTATGTAATGGGCCTGCGTGGACACCTCTTTAAATCACAAATTCAATTGGCTCAATGGCAAGAAGTTATGTTACCTGTTGATTCAACAATAAATGCGGGCGTAGCACTCGATGATTCGACATTGCGCATTGTTGGAAACGCAGGGGTCGTTATTGATGTCACTGCGCAAGGTAACGCATCTTTGGTTGAGCAAAGACAGGGCGAAAATTTAGTCGCTATTGCTAAAGACATTGACGGTGGGCTCTGGGTCGCCGGCAATAAAGGTCTCATCAAGTTAGAACAAAAATAATAGGACCTGACGTATGTTAGATAAATTTGTAAATGGCATTGAAACCTATTTGTTTAGGCATCGCGCTTTCGTAATTTTTTTATTTATTCTTACCACGTTTTTTTTAGGTTTACAGGCAAGTAACTTAAAAATGGACGCAGCGTTTGTAAAAAACATTCCTCTTAATCACAGTTACATGAAGACCTATTTAAAGCATCAAAAGCAGTTTGGTGGTGCAAACAGCATTATGGTTGCCGTTGAAGACACAAGCGGCAATATCTTCAATGCTAACTTTTTTGATTCGCTTAAGAATGTTCATGATCAGCTTTTTTTCATTCCTGGTGTAGATAGAGCGCAAGTAAAGTCACTGTTTTCCCCTTCAACTCGCTTTACTGAAGTCGTCGAAGATGGTTTTGCCGGCGGACCTGTAATCCCCGCAGACTTCACCACTACAGAGCAAGGGTTATCAATTGTTCGCGGTAATATTGAAAAAGCCGGCATTGTCGGCCGCTTGATTGCAGAAGACTATTCTGCCGCTATGGTGAGTGCGCAGTTAATGGATTTTGATCCACAAACAGGTGAAGCGCTCGACACCCTTGCGTTTGCTGAACAATTAGAGCAAGAACTACGTGCACAGTATGAAACTGAAGATATAAAAATACACATCATTGGCTTTGCTAAAATGGCGGGTGATGTAGCCGAAGGCGCGAAAGGAGTATTGCTATTTTTCTTAATTGCAATCCTCGTCACCGCGGTTATGGTCTACTTTTTCTCTAAATCAATCGTGCTCACTATTTTACCCTTGGTGTGCAGTTTAACCGCTGTTATTTGGCAATTAGGCCTATTAACCGTAGTCGGTTTTGGTTTAGACCCGATGTCTATTTTGATCCCATTTTTAGTGTTCGCGATAGGGGTCAGCCATAGCGTACAGATGATCAATGCGGTCAAGCGAAGAGTGACTGACGGGCAAAGTACAAAAGCGGCAGCGGCATTAGCATTTAGAAGCTTGTTGATCCCTGGTGGTGTGGCGCTTCTATCCGATACTATCGGTTTTATGACGCTGCTAGCGATTGATATTGGTATCATTCGCGAACTCGCTATCTCTGCATCTCTTGGTGTTGCAGTTATTATTTTAACCAATCTCGTTTTGTTACCGCTTGTCATTTCATATACGCAAGTTCAGCCGCAAAAGAGCACTGGGCCAGTTAAGGAAAATAATATTTGGGTTAAACTGTCAAAGTTTGCAACGCCTAAATATGCAGTCTGGGTTTTACTTATCACCGCGGGTTTGTATGCGGTTGGTTTGCAGCAAGCTAATCAGATGAAAATCGGTGATTTGCAAGGAGGAGCACCAGCGCTGCACCTTGATTCCCGATATAACCAAGATACTTTTTTCATTACCGACAAGTTTTCAATTACTACCGATGTGATGACCATTATTGTCGAAGCATTTCCTGAAGCCTGTACCTATCACTCAGTATTAACTCAGATTGATCAGTTCGAATGGCAAGTCAGTAATACTCAAGGGGTCGAGTCAACGGCTAGTCTTGCGTCCGTCGCTAAAAGAGTAAACGCCGGCTTTAACGAAGGTAACCCTAAATGGCAGGTCTTGCCTAGAAACACTGCAAGTCTAGTACAGGCGGTAGGGCGCGTGCCAACGACATCGGGTTTATTGAACAGCGATTGTTCTGTCATGCCTGTGTATCTGTTCCTGAAAGATCACAAAGCGGAAACCATTGAAGTTGTCATCGATAAAGTTAATCAACTGCAGCAGCAGATGAATAATGATCAGCTTACATTTAAGCTAGCATCAGGGCCTGTTGGGGTTATGGCTGCGACTAATGAAGCGGTAGCAGAGGCACAACTGCCTATGATGCTTTATGTCTATGGTGCAGTGTTTGTTTTGTGTTTAATTAGTTTCCGTTCATTGCGAGCAACCATTGCGGTTATCTTGCCGCTCTATGTGGTTTCAACATTAGCGCAAGCATTGATGACCCAACTTGATATCGGTCTTGCTGTTAGTACGTTGCCAGTTATCGCGTTGGGTGTAGGTATTGGCGTTGATTATGGTATCTATATTCTGTCGACTATGGCTGTAAGACTCAGAGATGGTATGCCAGTACAGCAAGCTTATTATGAAGCGTTAGTTGAGCGTGGTAGTGCGGTTATCTTTACCGGTCTAACACTGGCCATTGGCGTGAGTACTTGGTTCTTCTCGGCGCTTAAGTTTCAAATGGACATGGGAATATTGCTAACGTTTATGTTTTTAGTGAATATGCTCGGGGCAATAATTATCCTGCCAGCCATTACCGCGGTATTTTGGCGGCAACCCAAGTAAATAGGCGAAAAGAGAAGCATAAGCTTCTCTTTTTTTTTGCATAAAAAAACGCTATCAGCGATTGTTATTTCATCACAAGGCAATAAATGTTGGCTAGCATTCTTTTTAGGAGGCTCTACCACTAAAATAGTTCTCGAATTATGGCAGATTTAGTAATAGACTTCGCGCTATGACCTAGGTCACAGAAATAGGCTCAGGTCAGATTTTGAAGCATCCATAAAAATTAAAAGCGCTGCCATAGCCCCCTAAGGAAACAGCAACATGGCCTTGAAAGATGCAATGCCTTCAGTACTACTAGAAAATGTAGTCAACCTTATTCACTCTAAAGTTCCGAATTCACAAGCAAAACAAGTAGAACAGTTTGCTACTTGCTTATACGCGCATATGTCGAAAGACGACCTCAATGCTCGTAATGACAGCGACCTTTATGGCGCAGTTTTGAGTCAATGGAACGCCCTTAATAAAACGTCTGTCGGCCAAGGCCACATTCGTGTGTTTAACCCAAGCCAATCCAAACATGGCTGGGAATCGAATCATTCCATTATTGAAATCATTCAGCCTGATATGCCTTTCTTAGTTGATTCTGTCGGTATGGCAATTAATCGACTTGGGATCACGGCACACATGATGCTGCACACACCAATGGCAATTGAGCGCAAAGATGGCTCCGTGACGCATGTCAGTTATAGTGCAGAAGATAAAGAGGGTGTCGACAAAGTCGCCGTCTTCTTAATTGAAATTGATCGTCAAAGTAGTGATACCGATATCAAAACGCTGACTAAAGAGATTGAGTCAATCATTGCCGATGTTGCTGCCTCAGTTCAAGACTGGGAAGCGATGTCTGCAAAGCTTGGTGAAACCATTTCTGAGCTAGCGACAAGACCTTACCCAGGTACTAAAGAAGAGCTTAGTGAAGCAACTAATTTTCTTCAGTACCTGAATAACCATCACTTTACCTTATTAGGTTACAGACGTTACGATTTACGTAAAGTGGAAGGTGATTTGGAGCTTGTCGCAGACAAAACCACAAGTTTAGGCTTGATGACTAAGTCAGCAAAAGCTAAAACTGAAACCGGTTTAATGTTATCTGACTTTTCAGAAAGTGCCCGCAAAGAAGCACTAGATACTAGTTTACTAGTATTAACGAAAAGCAGTGAGAAGAGCCGCGTTCATCGTCCTGCTTATGTCGATTATATTGGCGTTAAACGCTTTGACGACAATGGTAACGTTATTGGTGAAGATCGCTTTATCGGATTGTATGCATCTAACCTTTATAACCGCAGCCCTCGTGAGATCCCGCTCTTGTCTGAGAAGGTTCAGCGTGTACTTGATAACTCAGGTCTAACGCCACGCTCTCATGATTATAAAGCATTAATGCATATTCTAGAGACACTGCCTCGGGATGAGCTGATCCAAGCCAATGTTGAAGAGCTTGCTCGAATTGCTCATGGCGTACTTGAGATGCAAGACCGCGACAAACTGAAACTGTTTGTCAGAAAAGATGGTTTTGGCCGATTCTTATCTTGTTTAGTGTATGTATCGAAAGATCGCTATAACACTAAACTACGTGAAGATACTCAAAGAATTTTGGCACAACATTTTAATAGTAGTGAAGATGTTGAGTTTACAACATATTTCTCTGAGTCAACCTTGGCTCGAACTCACTACATTATCAAAGTTGATAACAATAATATGGATGTCGATGTGGCCGCGATAGAGAATAATTTAACTGAAGCAGCACGCTCTTGGGAAGATAAACTCGGTAGTGCACTAATCAGTACTCAGGGCGAAGAAGTTGGCACTCGTCTCGTTAAGCGTTACGTCAATGCATTCCCTCGCAGTTATAAAGAGGATGTATTACCAAGTTCCTCAGTAGTTGATGTGCAACATCTCGAAGCGCTAGACGATGATCATAAACTTGGCATGCTGTTTTATCAGCCGCAGGAAACAGCGCTTAAAAATAGCAAAGTTCGCTTAAAGCTGTTCCATAAAGACGAGCCAATCCACCTCTCTGATGTATTGCCTATGCTAGAAAACTTTGGTCTTCGTGTCATTAACGAACGTCCATATGAAGTGATCACAGCCGAAGGCGACACATACTGGATCCTAGATTTCTTGATGACAACACAAGATGTTGCAACAGATGATCTTGCTGATAGCCAAGAGCGCTTCCAGACAGCGTTATCTCAAGTGTGGAAAAAAGAGCTAGAAGACGATGGTTTTAACCGCCTAGTTTTATCTACTGGTCTAACGGGGCGTGAAGTATCCGTTCTTCGAGCTTATGCTAAATACATGCGTCAAATTGACTCAACTTTTAGTCAAGCCTATATTGAAGAGACGTTTTCAAGTTACCCGCAAATCGCTGACTTACTGGTTAAAATGTACATCCGTAAATTTAACCCTAAGTTGAAAACACGTACTTTAAACAAGTTTATTGAGCAGATTGATATCCGCTTAGAAGATGTTTCAAGTTTGGATGACGACCGAATTATTCGTCGCTATTTAGACCTTATCAATGCCACGAACCGAACCAACTTCTACCAAGTTGCTGAAACTGGTGAAGCCAAGTCGTATATCTCATTTAAGTTCGAGCCAGAGCTTATTCCTGAGATGCCTAAACCTCTGCCAAAGTACGAGATTTTTGTTTACTCTCCACGTGTAGAGGGTGTGCACCTACGTGGCGGAAAAGTTGCTCGTGGTGGCTTACGTTGGTCTGACCGACGTGAAGATTTCCGTACTGAAGTGCTTGGCCTTGTTAAAGCACAGCAAGTTAAGAATACCGTTATTGTTCCTGTTGGCGCTAAAGGTGGCTTTGTTTGTAAACAATTGCCGACTGAAGGTGGCCGCGAAGCTTTCTTCGCTGAAGGTCAAGAGTGTTACCGTCTGTTTATCCGCGGTTTACTCGACATTAGCGATAACATTATTAATGGCGAAGTGGTTGCTCCCGATAATGTGGTCAGACACGACGAAGACGATGCTTATTTGGTTGTTGCCGCCGATAAAGGCACCGCGACATTCTCGGATATCGCTAACGCAATCGCTGAAGAGTACAACTTCTGGCTTGGCGATGCATTCGCATCAGGTGGTAGTAACGGTTACGACCACAAGAAGATGGGCATTACAGCACGTGGTGCATGGGAGTCAGTTAAACGCCATTTCCGTGAAATGGGTGTGAACTGCCAAACAACAGATTTTACCTGCTTAGCTGTTGGCGATATGGCTGGTGATGTGTTTGGTAACGGTATGTTGTTATCTAAACATACACGTTTAGTCGCTGCGTTTAACCATATGCATATCTTCATTGACCCTAATCCAGATGCTGCAACGAGTTATGTCGAACGTGAGCGTCTATTTGCACTGCCACGTTCAAGTTGGGAAGACTACAACGCTGAGCTTATCTCAAAAGGTGGCGGAATATTTTTGCGCTCAGCAAAATCGATTCCACTGTCTGCTGAAATGAAGAAGATGCTGGGTAGCCAAAAATCATCAATGCCGCCATTAGAGCTACTTAAAGAGTTGCTTAAAATGCAGGTTGACTTGATCTGGAACGGCGGGATCGGCACTTATGTTAAAGCAACTAGCGAATCACACACTGAAGTCGGCGATCGAGCTAACGATACTATTCGAGTGAATGGCGATGAAGTGAAAGCTAAAATTATTGGCGAGGGCGGTAACTTAGGTTGTACTCAGTTAGGCCGTATAGAATACTGCGCCAATGGCGGCCGTATGAATACCGATTTCGTCGATAACGTTGGCGGTGTTGATTGTTCTGATAACGAAGTTAACATCAAAATTTTGCTTAATGCACTTGTGGCTGACGGCGAAATGACGGTTAAGCAGCGTAACCGTTTACTCGAAGAGATGACGGATGAAGTCAGCCGTATTGTTCTTCAGGATTGTAAAGACCAAACTCGTACTATATCAGTGACTCAAGTTCGTGGTGCTGAGCAACTTAAAGAACAGATCCGCTTTATTCATTATCTTGAAAAAGAGGGTAAACTCGACAGAGCGCTTGAATTCTTGCCAAATGAAGATGAGCTTGCAGACCGTTTAGTGAATGGTAAATCATTAACTCGTCCAGAGCTTTCAGTGTTGGTCGCTTACGCTAAAATGGTATTAAAAGAGCAGTTACTGACTTCAGAAATTACAGAAGATAGCTTCTTAAGCCAACTGCTTGTTGAGTACTTCCCTAAGCAGTTGCAAGAGAAGTACACAGTGAATATGGCTGCGCATCCACTACGCGGCGAAATTATTGCCACTTCATTAGCGAATGAACTCGTTAACGACATGGGACTTAATTTTGTACAACGTATGCAAGATGAGACAGGTGCCTCAGTTGCTGAAGCCGCTATTTGTTACACTATGGCTCGCGAAGTATTTGGTTTAGCTGATTTAACTAAATCGATAACCGATCTTAACGGTATTATTCCGGCAGTTGTGCAGTGTGAGATGTTGCATCAACTACGACGTAACATTCGTCGTGCTAGTCGCTGGTTCCTACGTCATCGCAATCGTAATCTTAATATTGAACAGACTATTGAGTTCTTTACTCCAGTCTTTGATGAACTTAAAGCGAACGTTCATCAGTATATGGATAACGATGAAGTGGCAGGCATACGTGCTGAATCAGATGCACTGATCAAAGAAGGTGTACCTGAAGACGTGGCAATGGTTGTGGCTAATGTGAGCACTCTGTTCTCTGCATTAGACATTGCTCAAATCTGTGATCTCGAAGTTAAGCCAGTACCATTGGTTGCTGAAACTTACTTTAAACTGGGTGCGAGTGTAGATTTACACTGGTTCCTTGAACAGATTAGTGCCCAGCCTGTATCAAACCATTGGCAAGCACTGGCAAGAGCCGCGTTTAGAGAAGAGCTTGATTGGCAACAACGTTCACTCAGTTCTGTAGTGTTAAGAACATGTACTGAAAGCTGTGATGCTAACAAGATCATATCGGAATGGATTGAATCAAATCAAAGCTTATTGGAGCGTTGGTTCCATATGCTGGCTGATTTCAAGACTTCGCAAAGCCATGAGTTTGCAAAGTTCTCAGTTGCCCTACGTGAACTTAACCTTTTGATCCTTCACTGCGAAGGTCAAAAGTAATCTGATTAAAATCAGAAGCCCTGGCAATTGCCGGGGCTTTTTTCGGTCTAGGAGAAAACATGTTTTATAAAATCGCACAAAAGTTCATGTTTCAGATGGATCCAGAACTGGCGCATAATTTTGCTATCGGCAGTTTAAAGTCTACTGGTAATTCACCACTAAACTGCTTTTATGCACAAAAAATCAAACCAGCCCCAGTAACTATGATGGGACTCACTTTTCCAAACCCTGTTGGTTTAGCTGCTGGTATGGATAAAGACGGTGAATGTATTGATGCTTTCCATGCGATGGGTTTTGGCCATGTCGAAGTAGGTACTGTTACACCGCGTCCACAGCCTGGCAATGAACAACCAAGATTGTTTAGGCTAAAGCCTGCAAAAGCGATCATCAACCGCATGGGATTCAATAATAAAGGTGTTGATAGCCTAGTTGAAAATCTTAAAGCGGTTAAATCTGATGCTATGGTTGGCGTTAATATTGGTAAGAATAAAGATACGCCAGTAGAGCTTGGTAAAGATGATTACTTAATCTGTATGGATAAGGTTTATCAATATGCTGCATACATAGCAGTCAATATTTCATCTCCTAATACGCCGGGTTTACGATCGTTACAGTACGGAGATCTGCTTGATGATCTTTTAGGATCACTAAAGCAGAAACAAAAAGATCTTGCTGAAAAGCACGGGAAATATGTACCCATTGCATTAAAGATTGCACCAGATCTTTCAAGTGAAGAGATTGAAAAGATTGCAGATTCACTCATTCGCAATGAGTTTGATGCAGCAATTGCCACTAATACGACTTTGACTCGCGATGGTGTGAGTGGTTTGCTCAATGCAAATGAAGCCGGTGGTTTGAGTGGTAAGCCTTTGAATTCATTATCAACAGTGGTAATTAAACAACTCGCTGACTGTCTTAAAGGTCAAATACCTATTATAGGTGTCGGCGGAATTAACACTGCGGCAGATGCTCTTGATAAAATTGATGCCGGTGCTCAAATGGTGCAAATTTACTCTGGTTTTATTTATCAAGGTCCTCAATTAATAAAAGATATTATTGAAGCTTACCGTATAAAATAAAAGCTAAGCGATCGTATTTTATAATACAGATCATAAAACGATCATTAAGATCTAATATTGGATCGAGATGATCGTTTTTTATTTTATTAGATCTGAAAAAACGTTTTAAATTTATTTTGATATTGATGAAATTATCATCTATTATCCATTTGTATCTTAATAAAGGTAAACGATATGTTATTAATGCCAAAAAGGGATTGGCAATGGGGATATAACGAAACACATGGTGTATTAACTGTTTCGTTAGGAAGTGATATGGAATTTTTATCACCTTTTAAATTAAAATCCCTAATACCAGATGCCAAAATAACAACTGAGTTTAGTGTTGAACATGCTAAGTTCTATATTGCTTTGGTTGATCGTTTACAAAAGACACTTTCCCTAAACGATGCACTCATTGTGCAAATAGCGTTAAATGCTACTGCCGCACACTTTTTATTAAAGCCACAGATGCCAAAATCGTGGTTTTTCGATGTGTCTCATGAATGTGTATACAGCGATATAGGCAAAATTTTTCAGCTGAAAACCAGTGAGCATAGTGTATCAGCTATGGTCATTGAGTCAGGCCTACAAGCATCGCTTGTTATGATTTTATCTCAAGAATGTCGATTAACTGAGACTAAAAAACTAGCTCAGTTCGAAACGATTAAAGTGATGCATAACCGTTTAGCACCATTAACGGTAGAAAGGAAAGTCAATGTTGCTTAAGTTTAATTTTTGACCAATTGGTGTAAGTACGAAAATAAAAACGGGAGTAGATATTTATCTACTCCCGTTTTTATT
>NZ_JBFRIY010000078.1:13305-16215 GCF_041468565.1 Shewanella sp. 10N.286.54.B9 | reverse complement strand
AAGGGGCTAAAAGCCCCTTTAAACTGCTATTTGGCAACCCGATATCGTAGTGAATACTGCCAAATCGCTTTTAAAATATTGCGTTAACCCTTTGGCTTATACTCTTGTTAGCGGTTTTTCTAACGGTAAACATGCTATCTAGATGGCTTCTGCCGCTAAATACGCTGGGAGTTCCGCTACTGAGTCGAGTACAACGGTTGCTGCCGCAATCGCTTCATCTGTTACAGATTTACCGGTACGCACCAGCACGCGAATTGGAATACCAGCCGCTTTTGCGGCCAACATGTCATCACGTTTATCACCAACCATAACAGAACGGCTTAAATCAATTTTCAGGAACTCAGCAGCAGTTAACATCATTCCAGGCTTAGGTTTACGGCAATTACAATCAATCTTATACTCCCCCACTCCCTTTTCTGCATGATGAGGACAGTAATAAATACCGTCTAGCTCTACACCTTTATCAGCAAAGTTCCAATCCATCCACTCTGTTAATGTATGAAACTGCTCCTCAGTGTACATACCACGGGCTATACCTGATTGATTGGTCACAACAGCAAGAAGGTAGCCTGCTTCCTTTAATGAGAGACAAGCCTCGAAAACGCCGTCGACATATTCAAAATCATCGACTTTATGTACATAGCCGTGATCTATATTAATAACGCCATCTCTATCTAAAAAAACTGCTCGTTTCACAATACTATCTCTCTACTCTTTGATGCCGCTATTATTCCATTCAATTGAAACAATTGCACCGTGAACTTGCTATAAAAGCTGTAATGCAGTGTAATAAATAAAATATACAATTATAAAGGCCAAGGAAGTGGTTTCGGATATATACCAACAAAGAAGAATTGCGCTACTTAATCAATTACCAAAAAACAGTTTAGTGCTCCTTGCGGGCTACCAACAAAAAGTGCGTAGTAAAAATATCAAATATCACTTCAGGCAAGATAATAATTTCTTTTATTTAACGGGCTTTGGTGAGCCTGATGCCATTGCGCTAATAGTTAAAGCAGAAACAACGTCATTTCATCTATTTCTAAGACCTAAGGACAAAGTTCAAGAGGTCAATTTTGGCAATCGCGCTGGCATTACTGGTGCTATTGAGCATTACAACGCGGATCATGCCTACCCTGTTAGCGGGTTTACAACTCAGCTTTTAAGGCTAATGGAGGGAGTTACAAGCCTTTATGTTTGTGACGAAAATAACAGATTTTCTTCCGACATAGTTAGCTGGGCTAATCATCACAGGCATAGTGGCTCGTTCGATACACCTAAGCAGTTTGTAGCAATAAAGCAACTAGCTGAAGTGCTACACCAGCATAGGTTAGTTAAAACGGAAGATGAGATAAATAACATTCGTCATGCAGTCAAGGCATCAACCTTCGCGCATAAAAAAGTCATGCAAGCTTGCTGCCCAGATATAAACGAACGCGAATTATCAGCGCTGTTTAATTTCAGTGTTGCCAAAGGTGGCTGCAGCGAGGTGGCCTACCCAAATATTGTTGCGTCAGGAAATAATGCTTGTTGCTTACATTATGAAGACAATTGTTGTGAGTTAAAAGATGGCCAGATGCTGTTAATCGATGCTGGCGCGGAGTATCAATATTACGCTTCTGACATTACCCGCAGTTATCCCGTTAACGGAAAATTCAGTGATGAGCAAACTGCAATTTATCAGATAGTATTAAACGCGTTAGACCGTGCTATTGAGATTGTTAAACCCGGGCTTTCATGGAACTCAATCAATGAGACCTGTATGAAGGTAATGGCTACTGGACTCAAAGAGCTTGGACTTCTAACCGGATCGATTGAGCATATTATGACAACAGAAAGCTATAAACGCTTTACGGTTCATAAGACGGGGCACTGGTTGGGGATGGATGTTCATGATGTCGGTCCCTATCATGACACTGCAGGCAATTGGCGTCGACTTGAAAGTGGGATGGTGTTTACAATCGAGCCAGGGATTTATATTCCTGAAGATGCAACAGATGTCCCAGAGGTTTATCGTGGTATGGGTATTCGTATAGAAGATGATGTATTGGTAACCGATACCGGTTGTGAAAATCTTTCTAAGGCTATACCAAGAACCGTTGACGAAATAGAGGCTATTATGGCCGAAACTGAAGTATAAACCTTAACATTATGAGCCAAATAAATGTTGACTTGCTTTCCTATCATTGGCTAGATTTCAAACAGTTACTTGACTGAGTATGTGGCTACCAACTATTTGGATTTATCAGATCTGCGACTGTGCCACCACCAAGAGCATAAAAAAGTGAAAAAAATATCCAGATAATTGCAAGGCCAAAAAGGAAGTTTACGATTGTCATCAGGTCGTCGAGTAAAATCCAGGGATTTTCAAGTACACCTTTAAAGTAATTAATTATTTTATTTATCACTGCTTCTCTATCTATAGCCTACATATTGTAAACTCAAATTTTAATATGCCTATTTAGAGATAGATAGCAATTGACTCATCAACCGAATACTTTATGCACCGCTTAGTAACCATTTGCCTAATAATGTAACACAACCTAAAAATGAACAGCTGCTATCTACTTTAGACAGCAGCCTTTATATTCATCTTAATCAAATCTATCTATTCTATAAGGTTGTAGGTCTATATTTGATTGTTCTCCAGCCACCTCTTGAGCCAACAACTTAGCTGTCAAAGCAGACCAAGTTAACCCTAAGTGCTGATGACCAAATGAAAAGAATACATTTGACTGTTTATGGCTACGGCCGATTACAGGCAAGCTATCAGGTAAAGAGGGGCGAAATCCCATCCAGCGTTCACCGTCGGTAACAGTTGCACTTTCAAACAATGTTGGCAGTAGTGCTTTCCCATGAGCAAACAAACAATCAGCTCTTGCCGGAACTAAAGGCGCCTTTAAACCGCCG
>NZ_JBFRIY010000078.1:10171-12579 GCF_041468565.1 Shewanella sp. 10N.286.54.B9 | reverse complement strand
AAGGCGCCTTTAAACCGCCGAACTCAACCGTACCCGCAAGCCGAGTTCCCTCAGCCATAGGCGTTATAATAAACTTACGGTTATAAGAAGCTACGGGGCGGGATAACTTACTTAATTGCGGCATCATTAGATGATATCCACGCTCTGATTCTAATGGAACCCTGTAACCTAACTGTTTAGCAAATGGTTTTGACCAAGCGCCTGCTGCAATAACCAATTTATTAATTTGCTTACTGGTGCCTGTAACCATCTCCAACTGAATGCTTGAACTGGTCTTAGCGACAGCAACTTTTACAAGTTCTTCCGTTACAAGCTTTCCACCCAACGAAATAAACTTTAACTCTAAGGCCTTACACAGGCCATAAGGATCACTAGTATGGCCAACGTGGGTGAAATACAAAGCATGAGTAATCGTTTTACTCAAAGAAGGTTCAAGTTTCCTAACTTGGGTTCCATCAAGTAATTGCACTTCAACGCCGGCGTTCGTATATGCTGTTAGTTCTTTATTTACTTCATCTAAAGGCGTATTTTCAAAAACAAGCAAACTGCCGTTTAGGGTCAATAGCGCCTCACAATCACAAAAGCTAACTAGCTCCTTCATCGCCGCAATAGAACTTCGGTTAAGTGCTTTTATCGCTCGTGTATTTTGAGTTCGTCGCCCTGGCAGCATATTGATTAAAAACCGCATAAACCATGGCAGGGCTTTGACAAAGTATTTAGGTTGGATCCTAAAAGGCCCTAAAGGATCCAAAAGCATACCCGGCAGTTTGGGTAGAATGCTAGGATCAGCTAATGGAAAGACCTGTTCAGTTGCAAAGTGACCAGCATTCCCCTTAGAAGCGCCAGCCCCTGCTCCTTCTTTATCTATAATCGTGACATCAAATCCTTTTCGTTGGAGCTCAATGGCAGCAGCTAACCCAACAATACCGGCTCCTACAATCGTTATCGTAGCACCATGCTCATCGTCATGTTCTTTCATTAATAATTCCTTCCTAATCAGCTCTTAACGCAACATAAATCCATTCTGGAATACATCATCGGGGTCAATAAAGAACTGGTGTTTCCCTGTAATAAACGATCTTCCAGATACTTCTGGTAGCACAGTATGTTTGCCAAAATATGTAGATATCGAGTTAGCACTGACAATCATTCTTCCATCAACGATACTTTCGATCATCAATTTGTCGTTCAGCTCAACCTCTCCTTTTGCATGCAGTAGCGCGACTCTTCCTGCGACACCAGTGCCAGTCGGCGACCGATCCACCTCTCCATCTGCAAAAATACACACATGCCGCGAATGTGCTTGTTTATTTGTGACTTTTTTCGATGTAAAAATTGTTCCATAAAGGAAACTTAAATCCTCCTCAACCGGGTGATGAATCGGATGAGATGCTATAACGGCGTGCTTAATGCGCCTTCCAATATCGATTAACTGCGGCACATTATCAGGTGAACAACTTATACCGCATTCGTCAGCATCAACATAAGCGTAATACGCTCCACCAAAGCCGATGTCATAACTTACCCGTCCAAAACCATTGACCATGACCTCACAGCCTATTGCTTCCGCCCATGAATCCACATTTTTAAAGCTAGCCTGAACTTTGCCTTCAAGATCGCGGTAAGCTGTTGCTGTGATTAACCCCGCTGGAGCATCGATGTTTATTATTCGAGGAAGATTATTAAGCACAATACTACCTGTTTCACACATCACTTTTACAAGCGCTAAAATGCCATGGCCACACATAGAGCTATAACCTTCATTATGTAAAAATAAAACACCAAAATCGGCTCCAACTGTCACAGGTTCTGTAACCAGTGCACCATACATATCTGCATGTCCCCGTGGCTCATGCATTAACAATTTGCGATAAATATCCCAATTTTCAGCAACAAATTTGCGTTTTTCTAAAATAGTTTCACCTTTTATTTCAGGATAACCAGAGGTGATAATTCGAAGTGGCTCCCCTTCTGTATGTGCATCAATCGTTTTGAATGCTCTATAAGTGCTTGCCAGCTCTGGACTGACATCAATTTCGGTCATTTTCAGCATTATCCTCACCTTTATTGCATATTGTATACAATCTACCGATTGTGGCTTTATTGCTCTAAATCGCAATTTAGGGTCTTTTATTTTTTACTCTCACGTATACAATATCCCACAATCAAGCAGAATTTCAAACGTAAAAATGTAGTGATAGAGGCTTAAATATGGAGGTAAACTGGCAAGGCGTTTTACCCGTTATCTCGACTTAGTTTTATGAGGTTAGGACTATCAATTACGAGTCAATGCTCGCATGTTGGAAGATCTAATCAGAGATCGAATTGACGGAAATATTGCTCCTGGCACGTTCCAAGATAAAGCATCTTTAAGCCCAGAAAGGAAGCCTGATTTTATCAAAAATACT
>NZ_JBFRIY010000078.1:6803-9434 GCF_041468565.1 Shewanella sp. 10N.286.54.B9 | reverse complement strand
AGTTTTGAGTGGCTGTATTGAAAATACTGCAGAGCAAAGCTTAGCTCGTGGTAGCGAAAATGTCCGTAAACCTCGCTTAGCTTTAATCGGTAAGGAAAGAGCATACGTTGAGCAAGTAATTGTTCAATAACGTGGCACTCGTATTAATCTAGAAAAGTACAGTATCGACTATATATAAGTCATATATCCAAGCGCAGCTCCCATTTTTAGTGAGCTCAGCACAATAACTATAATAGTGGAATTAAATACATGCTAAAAGGCACTTTCTTTTGCATTGATGCACATACTTGCGGCAACCCTGTAAGGCTAGTTACCAGTGGGCATCCAAACCTTATAGGTACAAATATGAGCGAGAAAAGACAACATTTTCTTCGTGAATATGATTGGATCCGCAAGGGACTTATGTTTGAGCCTAGAGGCCACGACATGATGTCAGGGGCCTTCCTTTATCCGCCATGTTCAGATAATGCAGACGCATCTATTCTATTTATTGAAACAAGCGGCTGCTTACCTATGTGTGGTCATGGGACCATAGGCACCATAACTGCTGCCATAGAGTCTGGATTATTAACTGCGAAAACGCCCGGTAAACTCATCATTGATGTTCCTGCAGGGCAAATAAAAATCGATTATCAAGCAACAGACAACAAAGTAGATTGGGTAAAAATTTATAACGTCCCAGCCTATTTAGCTCATCAAGACCAGATATTAGATATTCCAGGCTTAGGTACACTAAAGGTGGATGTCTCTTACGGCGGAAATTACTACGTGATTGTTGATCCGCAAGAAAACTTCCCAGGGCTACGTCACTGGACCGCTGCAGATATTTTACGTTGGAGCCCTATTGTTCGTCAGATAGCTCATGAACAGCTCACTTGTGTACACCCAAATGACCCAACTGTGAGCGGTGTAAGTCATGTTCTTTGGACGGGCGATACTATCTCAGAAGGTTCTGACGGAGCCAATGCGGTATTTTATGGCGATAAAGCGATAGACCGTTCTCCATGCGGAACAGGAACCAGTGCCAGACTTGCACAACTTTATGCTAAAGGACAACTGCAAGTGGGTGAAGAATATACCCATGAAAGCATCATCGGTAGCCAATTTGTTGGTCGAATTGAAGCAGCTGCTGAAGTCGGCGAGTTTTCAGGCATTATGCCTAGTATCAAAGGCTGGGCGAGGATCACTGGTAACAACGCCATCACCATTGATGACGACGATCCATACGCCTTCGGCTTTCAGGTTGTGTAATTAATCACTAAATTATTGAGCAAACATGCTCAGGAGTATATATGACAGACAAAACAAACGTTGCGATAAATGGCCAACACTTTATTAACGGCGAGTGGACAAACGAAGCTTTGCAATTTAATAGCATGAACCCCGCGCTAAATGAAAATACGCAGTGGCAATTTGCCTCAGCTAATGCCAAGAATGTTGACGCAGCGGTGAATGCTGCTAAGCAAGCATTCCTATCCTACAGACGCACCACCGATGAACAACGTGCTGACTTTCTAGATGCTATAGCAGAAGAGATTCAAACAGATATTACTGCAATCACGGAAACTGCACATATCGAAACAGGCCTACCGATGGCACGCCTACAAGGTGAGACGGGACGAACCTGCGGACAATTAAAACTATTTTCCAGCACACTAAGAGCGCCAATCAACAATGTACTGGTTGATCTTGCCAACCCTGAAAGACAACCTTTGCCAAAACCAGACACTCGCTTAGGCACATTACCCATTGGTCCAGTAGCCGTTTTTGGCGCTTCTAACTTTCCGCTTGCATTTTCAACTGCTGGCGGCGATACAGCATCTGCACTCGCAGCAGGTTGTACAGTAGTCGTAAAAGGTCACCCTGCTCACGCCGCGACTAGCGAATTGGTGACTAAAGCTATTGCGCGCGCAGCAGCTCGTTGCAACATGCCAGCTGGCATTTTTAACCTTATTCAGGCGACGGAACCTCAAGCTTCAACCCAGCTTGTAAACCATAGTGCAATAAAAGCAGTTGGCTTCACCGGCTCATTGAAAGTCGGCCGTATTTTATCTGATATATGTGCCGCTAGGCCTGAGCCTATTCCATTTTATGGCGAGCTAGGCTCGATCAACCCTCAATTCTTACTGGGCGAGTTATTGACTGAACAAGCGGAAAGCTTAGCTACAACTCAAGTACAGTCAATGATGATGGGACACGGTCAGTTCTGTACTAGCCCTGGAGTTGTTGTTGCTATAAAGGGAGATGCGCTTAACCGCTATCTTGCGACTATGGCTGAAAAGATAGTAGTAGAGTCCGCAGAAAACATGCTCACTGCAGGCATTGCAACAACGTTCCAATCTCAAGTTGATTCTCTGTTAAGCAATCAATCAGTTTCACTGGTAGCACAAGGGCAGCCGTCAACTGCGAGTCACTTTACCCGCCCTGCAGCAGTCAAAATTGAAGCTGATGACTATCTGGCTTCTAGAGCACTGCAACAGGAAGTATTTGGTCCGTTCGCAGTGGTAGTCGCTTGTAATGATTTAGCGCAGATGGAGTTAATTGCAGCGCAGATGGAAGGTCAATTAACCGCTTCGATTCATGGTCTTGAATCTGAACTTGCTGCAAACGCACAATTGATAGAGTCGGTTT
>NZ_JBFRIY010000078.1:4113-6108 GCF_041468565.1 Shewanella sp. 10N.286.54.B9 | reverse complement strand
TGTTGGTCGCCTAATTTTCAACCAGATGCCAACAGGAGTTGAGGTTTGTCATTCTATGAACCATGGTGGTCCTTACCCTGCCAGCACTGATAGCCGTACCACTTCTGTTGGTAGCCAAGCTAAAGCTCGCTTTGAACGTCCTTTGTGTATCCAAAACATGCCAACGTCTCTTTTGCCATGCCGGTTAAAAGAAGGCCAAGCTAACATCATCACATTCTAAACATTTCAAATTATGTACAGGGAAACAACTTGTTTCCCTTTCATTATACTTATTTAAGCGGTAGTCTAAGAAAATCATCTTGAACAACTAACATAAAAACAGGATATATGAGCAGAATAACTCCTATCGTTCATAAAACACGCACTCAAGTAGTTGTAGAAGTATTGAGGGAAAAAATCCTATCAGGAGAAATTGCTGCAGGCATGCCATTACGCCAAAGCGCCCTTGCCGACGAAATGAATGTGAGCAGGATCCCCGTACGAGAGGCATTACTGCAATTAGAAGCTGAAGGGTTAGTTAAGTTTGAAGCCCATAAAGGCGCGACGGCAACCACTTTGTCAGCAGTTCAAGTTACTGAGCTATTTGATTTAAGAGCATTGATTGAAACCGATCTATTAGCTAAATCAATTCCTCATATGACTGAAGAACATTTTTCTGAAGCTGAAACAATTTTAGATGCACTCGATGTCGCCTTTCAAGATAAAGACGAAATTGAAAGCTGGAGCGGCTTAAACTCACAGTTCCATATCTGTTTATACCGTGCAGCTGACAAGCCTCATACTATTGAGGTTGTCCATGGTCTTAATACCAACTGTGACAGATATGTTCGACTAGAGCTTTATTTGGCTAGCGGGATCCCAAAAGCCCAAAGAGACCACAGAGAATTGCTTGATCTCTGCAAACAAGGTGATGTTGATAACGCTGTTAAACTTTTACGTGCCCACATCCTCCAAGCAGCTGAAGCAATTAGAGAGTTAGTTGCTCAACAAGAGGGATAGCTCACTGTTGAGTGTGAAAAGACTTGTTAAGCTTTACTTATACTGATTGACAAGGCAGACCTCAGGTTCTGCCTTTTTATTTTGAGAGAATACCTAAATGCAGTACGCAACAATAACGGGATGGGGCAAATGTGTACCTCCTGCAACTTTGACCAACCATGATCTCGCGACTTTTATCGAGACTTCAGATGAGTGGATTAAACCTCGTACAGGAATAAGCCAGCGTCATATTAGTCATGTGAATACATCAGAGCTAGCATCAGTCGCCGCTCAGCGTGCACTTGCTGCAGCCGGTATTGAAGGTAGCGATCTAGATATGATAATTCTAGCAACCGCTACGCCAGATACTTTGATCCCAAATATTGCCTCGACGGTGCAAGCAAACATAGGTGCAAGTTGTGCCGCGTTTGATATCAATGCAGCCTGCAGTGGTTTTCTTTATGGTACTGGACTTGCTAGCTCACAGATCAGAAGTGGCCAGTGTAAAAAGGTCTTAGTCATTGGCGCAGAAAGATTATCATTTTTCTTAGATTGGTCTCGCCGAGAAACTGCAGTTTTATTCGGGGACGGTGCTGGTGCCGTCGTTCTTGAAGCAACAGATGAAGCCATTGGCGTATTGGGTTATGAGCTTAATAATGATCCTGCTGGTCGTGATATTCTAAAAGCTGGCTTTGGTACTGCAATGGACAGATTCGAAGCTTCCTCACTCGATTTTTATATCGAGTTTAATGGCCAAGAGATCTTTAAGCGTGCCATTGCAGGCATGGGGAAACTGAGCACTAAGGTCATTGAAAAGTGTGGTATCGACAAAGACGATATCGATTGGGTCATTCCACACCAAGCTAACGAACGCATTATTGATACGTTAATTAGCCGTATGAAAATTCCAAAAGAAAAAGCCGTAGTTAATATTGCTAATTATGGCAATACCTCTGCAGCAACCATACCCATCGCTATTTGTGATGCTTTGGAACAAGGTAAAATTCAACCAAACCA
>NZ_JBFRIY010000078.1:0-3393 GCF_041468565.1 Shewanella sp. 10N.286.54.B9 | reverse complement strand
ACGATTCTATCGTGTGCGTTTGGTGCTGGTTTAACCTCAGCAGCGGCTTTAATTAAGTGGGGCGATAGAGTCACCCCTCTAAAAGTCAGTGATGCTGAGCTGCCTCCTTGTGATAAAACGGGTATTGAACTAGTCAGCAAAGCTGTGAAGCACTTTTGTAAGTAGCTTTAGCCACTCGTTAAACACCAACAAACACCGACGCAATGAGTCGGTGTTTTTGTATCAAATAATCGCTTCATCCCAATAAATAGCTTCTTTAAAATAACTGCCGATTTCATTATTCAATTTGCTAAAACTAGACAGAGCTTTTTCTTCTCCAGTCAAACAATAGCAAACAAATCTATGACAATTATTATCGAGTAAGTCGTATTCTCGATAGCTAAATATAGCTTCCTTAGCCCGCTCTAATACGTTATTGCCAACTAATGGTTGGTGCAGGTGATTACATGCCTGATAGACTCTGCTACCGCTTCTTCCTGCAAGAAATCGTTCAATCGAAATAGCCCGGACTAGCCCACTACCGTGTAGCTCAACCAAGGTGTCCTCACCAAGCCAAATACCGGTATGCTCAATAACGCCAAAGACAAAACAACAAATAATAGCACCAGGCTCTAATGCAACCTTCTTATCACCTGTATGCCATAAACTAGGAGCAAGTTCAGCACTGTCTCCATGGGAATGAGCAGATTTAGCCTTGCCCTGCATGCGCTTGTGGGCAATATCCTTCTGATTTTTGCGTTCCTCAGCAACCAAAGCCGCACCTATTGCAGCTGCACCTAACCATATCAAGGGTAATGCCATACAGTTTCCTCTAGCTAAAATAGATCTAATACTCTGTAAGCTATACAACAATTCTAGTCAGCAGAAGCCAAAAAGTGTAACCAAAACTTGCTTATTGCTGATTACGGTAACCCATTTAGTGTCGACGATAAGAATTACAGTGACTTTATCGTCAACTAAAACGGAAGAATATTTAAACTAAAGCGTAAATTTGTTAGATGTTTAGTCATACACAAGCATTGAATATAATCAATTAATACACTACTTTAATAAGAAGCAGTGCAATGAGGAGATATCTATGAAAGGAATCATTTTTGCAGAGTTTTTAGAGTTAGTTGAAGACTCTTTCGGTTTAGAAATTTGTCAAAAAATGCTCGATGAAAACCAAAATGACGGTGTTTATACCAGTGTTGGCACTTATGATCACCACGATTTGATTAAACTCATTGTAAGTTTAAGCAAGCTCACTGGAGTATCGATAGAAGATCTGCAAGAGATCTATGGCAAATCTGTTTTTATCACACTATTCAATAGTATGCCTGGTCTTGCGGGCAAGTCAGATTCAACCTTTGACTTTATCAAGAGTGTAGAAGAGTACATCCATATTGAAGTTAAAAAACTTTACCAAAACGCTAACCCTCCGACATTTAATTTTATTTCAGCAACAGAAAGTCAGTTAGTAATGGATTACGTTTCGGCGCGCTGTATGTCTCACGTTTGTTTAGGCTTAATTCAAGGCTGCGCAGAGCATTTCAATGAAAAGGTAGAGATAATCATGGAACCGCTTGTTAAAGACAGTTCTGAAGTGCGCTTTACCATCACGCACGTTTAGCTATTAGGTCAATAAGTAGTCTATGCCGAGTGAAGAGATCCAAGCGCTAACAACAAAAATAGAGCTATTAAACCGAAAAATAGCCCGTGAAAAAGCTGCAAAAAAAGCAGCTGAAGCTCTATTGGAAGAAAAAAGTCGAGAATTATACAGCGCTAAGCAACTGGTTGAAGATTCCTTAGTCAATGTTAAAGAGGAGTCAAAGCAAGGTATCGCCCTGCTCCATTTTAAGACTTATCTTGAATCTATCTTACTCGACTATAATCAATTGTTTTTGCAAAAACCTATCTCTAATATTTTGTTGCAGCGGCTATTGGATGATCTCATTGGTATAGAAAATATCAGAGCTAGCCGCATTCGATTCAAGTCTCCTACTGAAGAAAACAAATATGATACTTTTATCGCGGGTGATAAATCACTAATACAACAAGTATCAACCGCCAACCAAATATTAAATTGGTCAGAAGACCGTCAACAAATAAAATTACTCATCAAGACTTCAAATAGTGTTTTAGGCAGTTTAACACTGGTCATTGAATCACCTCATTCATGGCAAAATACCATTGAGAAACAGCTACTGTTATTTTGCGATATGATTAGTGCAGCCCAGCGACGACAAGAACTCCTCGAAAATACGATTAAGGAAAAATTAAGGGCTGAATCCTCAGAGCAATCGACTCGCGATTTTGTTGCGATGATTAACCACGAATTGAGAACCCCTCTAAATGGACTATTAGGCTCTGCGGAGCTTATGCTTGATACCACGCTGTCGAGCTATCAACAGCAACTTCTCAATACCATGCATCAATCTGGAGAGCTGTTAAGAGTCATCATCAATGACTTATTAGATCTAAGTAAGATGAGCGCCGGCATGCTGCAAATTGTCGAGGTCGACTTTGCGCCAGCTAAATTATGCCAAATGATCTTTGATATTTTCAAACAACGTACTGAAGAGTTTGGCCTCACATTTACTTTTAATGTGCAGCAACATATTCCTCAAATGTTGCTTGGAGATCCTGATAGGATCAAACAAATCCTCGTAAACCTCATTGGTAACGCCCTAAAGTTTACCCAGCAAGGTGAAATTAAAGTCGATATCACATGGGAACAACAACAGCTTCATTTCAACGTACAAGATACAGGCTGTGGGATCCCTGAAGGTAAGATAGCCACACTATTTGAACCTTTTACTCAAGTTAATAATTCTAGTAACCGCTCCTTTGAAGGCACTGGTCTAGGGCTTGCTATTTGTAAGCAATTGGTCGATGAGATGAATGGCACAATCTCTTTAAGTTCAATTCTTGGTGAGGGAAGTAGTTTCAAAGTTTCTCTGCCGTTAAAATGCTCACAGAAAACAGCGATAGATATTGATCAACCTCAAGTTGAATACCCAATTGAAAAACTGACGGTTCTCGTAGTAGAAGATAGTAAAGTTAATCAAATGCTGATAGAGATGATTTTATCTAAATTCAGAATTACCCCCACTATTGCAAATGACGGCCAAGAAGCAATTAATTATTTAGCCGACAATAACGTCGACATTGTATTCATGGATTGCCGAATGCCTGTCGTTGATGGATTTGAAGCAACCAGTATACTGCGTGAGCAAGGCTATACAAAACCAATCATTGCATTAACAGCCAGTACCACTTCAGTTGAAACTGAGCAATGTTACCAATGTGGGATGGATGAGATAATTAGTAAACCCTACCAACAGGATGACATTAAGACCGCATTGATAAAATGGGGACAAATACTTGATACAACTAGGGGCTGTTGATCTT
>NZ_JBFRIY010000077.1:0-16117 GCF_041468565.1 Shewanella sp. 10N.286.54.B9 | reverse complement strand
CACAATATAGTCTACAACACAGTAAAAATAGCCAAGCAACGTGGCCCTTTGGGTTCGTTTCAATTCTTTTATTCTTTTATTCTTTTATGACTAGACTGCGTTACGAGCCTTTCGCTTAGCCAGCTAAGCATCATCGCTCAAGCCTTGTACTAAAATAATTGAATTCGAACAAAAACTAAGCTCGAAAGATCAACAGTCCCTGGTTGAAATCAAATTGTTCGGTGTTGGTATTTATCGAGTAAGACAAAGGGGTCAGCATGAAATCAGACAAATTTGCAGGCATTGCAGATTACATTACCCAGCGACGTGCTCAAAAAGGCTTGTCTCAAGAAGCGCTAGCCTATGATCTGATTGATTATCATGAACTGTTTGCCGATCTCGACTCTTTGACAATCAGTCGTTGGGAGCGAGCAAAGGTTAGCCCTAATTTGCGTAGACAGGTTGCGCTTATGGAGTTCTTTGGCGACAAACCCCATACACTATTATGTGATCCCGCTTTTGAGCTCAAACAATTACCCTCGCTCGACGCATTCAACAAAATGTTAGAACAGCAGTTCAAGTACAATCATGTGATGGGAGCTCATCCCTATATTTCTCCTGAAAATGTTAGCTTCGATAAACTGTGTAAGCGTGCAGATGAAGCACCACAAATGTACGGTTGGATAGCCAACTATCACACCAACCTCAGTCGAGGACGAGAGCATTGGAGTCAAGATTTTATAAAATCGTTAGCTGATGTCGACTCCACCGAAGTCTCTTTTTATCTGGTCAATGGTTTACTCGCTGGCCACATTTTTATGGTAAAAGTCAGCCAGGAAACGTTTGAGCAACTACTTTTCGGTAAACTCCAAGACCATGAGTTAACACCTGCTCACCTAATAAGCAGCAATCAACCAGGTTGCCTCTACATGCTAAGTACTTATCTAGGCGGAGCCCACGTTTCACAAGACTTCGTTGCACAACTACTATTGACCTTGGTTGAAGATCCACAGAACACCTCTTTTGGCTATAAAGCGCGCTCAGACATTGGCATTAAGCTAATGGATTTTCTCGGTGGAGTAGTGGTCCACACAGGTGAAGCATTAACTGAACGCTTAGACGGTGCAAAATACCAAGGTAAGCGTCGCAGCTATGTCTCCTTTCACCTCCAGCGACAGGTACTGATTGCCAGCGCGCTGTTTATTAACCTCATTCGTAACAGTAAATAATCAAAATATCTAATAGCAATACACTAACAAGGAAATAACGATTTCTGTACCTAATACGGCTTGAATTTAAATCTATGAGGGACTATTACGTGGCAAAGTACTTAATCCAATCGGTATAAAATCTGCTTTTTTATCGCAGATTTCTTAGAATCTAAGTTGATTTTGGCCAGAAACCAACTTAACTATTTATTAAGGTTGCACGGAATCGCGCCTATTATCTGCAAAAGGAATATAGATATGATTGCTCTCGATACACAAGAGATCGACATTCACCATGACATCTGTCAAAGCTGGCAAGAGATGGTCAATTTGGTTTCAGAAATATCTCGCATCCCCGCCATATTAGTGATGCGAGCCTACCCCAGAGAAATAGAAGTTTTTATCGCCGCCAACACTCCGAATAACCCGTTTAAAGCAAAAGATCGAGAACGTTTAGGTATTGGCTTATATTGCGAAGCAGTGATTACAGGTAAGAAAGAGTTAGTTGTTAACGATGCCACTCAAGATCCAAATTGGGCTAAAAACCCAGATATTAAACTCGGCTTGATTGCCTATCTAGGTTTACCTATCTGTTGGCCCAACGGTGACATATTTGGCACTATCTGCATGTTAGATTCGCAACCTACTCAATTTGATAACCCAACAAAACAACTGCTCACCCGCTTTAAGTCAAATATTGAAACCGATCTTAAACATGCTTATCAACAAGCACTATTAGCTGAGGAAAATGCTCAACTAAGTAAGAAGTTGCCAAGCAGCAACCACAGTTCAGAAACAGCGAGCCCCTTAGAGCATCGACGTTCTGTTTAAGCAGAAACAATGTTAACTTGGCAAATTCCCATTGATTTCATTAACTATTTTACGACTAAAAATCACGCTAAGGTGTAGAACAATCCAAAAAGACTTATTCTCTGCCACCGCCCAAACGGAACTAACACTAGGCACAATAGTAAGATCTATCGGGGTGCGATAGGAATACAACACAACCCCTTCAAGGCTGCTAACAGTGGCATTGAGCTTACCTAACAATTCGCTTTTAGGTCGCAGCTGCCGAACCCCTTTAGACGGATAAGGCAGGTAAGCCCAAATACTACCTGCGTGAGGCGTTGATAAACTAAAGAACTGGCTCACTCTGCTCGCCCCGCCCAATAATTGTAGGTAATAGCGACCGACGATGCCGCCCATGCTAAAACCAATTAACACTAACTCATCGGCCTCTCCAAAATAGCTATCTATCTGCTGTTTTAAATTTTCAGCAGCATGTTCAATCCCCAAGCGCCCATCAAAGGGGCCAACGGTAGGAGAAAAACATTCATGACCCGCTTTTGTCAGCTGATGCTGCATCCAGCGCATCACGTGTCCGGTATTAAAAATGCCGTGCACTAATACTATTTTCACTGAAACTCCTTCTAGCCTTATCCTTTTTCATACTCTAGCAATAAAAACATACATTATGCTTTAGCAATAGTCATTACAGTACAAAACCATTAATCCCCCAGCAGCAATGATATTTATCATATTAAATTTGCTATTATTAGCTCGTCCTATCTGTCCTTATTTCAAATGAGCCCATTATTTATGTCGATAAGCCCAACGCCTCAGTCAATTCCACAAGCTTTGGCGTCTGCCATTAGTAAGCGTACTCAATTTCTTGCTCACGCCGAAGAAAATGACACTAATTGCTATCGTATTTTTCACGGCACTGTCGAAGGTGTTAATGGCCTCAACATCGATCGTTACGGCGAAGCTTGGTTGATTCAAAGTTTTCATCAGTCATTGACCGAGGAGGAGCTAGCTCAAGTATCGGAGCAACTCACTCAACAAACACCACTACCGGTTATTTATAACGATCGATCCAACAAAAACTCTCGCGTACTTAACCCCTTAAGCGACGAGAATGAAACCTTTGCCACAAGTGAGCAGAAAATGCTGGAAAATGGCATGTTGTTTAGCAGTAAATTACGCCATGAAGGGCAAGATCCACTGCTATTTTTAGATATGCGAGTTGGCCGCGAATACGTCAAAGCGCACAGTGAAGGTTGCAGCGTACTGAACCTGTTCTCCTACACTTGTGGTATTGGTACTGCTGCAGCGGTTGGCGGTGCGTCTCGAGTGGTAAATATCGACTTTTCCTCATTTGCGCTGGCTGCAGGCAAGAAAAATGCCCAGCTCAACCATGTTGAAGATATCTGTGAGTTTGTACAAAGCGATGCATTCCCCGCCCTCAGACAATTAGCAGGACTAAAAGTGGGAGGGCGCAGAAACCAAAAGCTTCCAGCCTATCCAAAACTCGCAGCAACACAATTTGATTTAGTCTTTTTAGATCCACCAAGATACGCTAAGAGCCCATTTGGAATTGTCGATCTGATCAATGATTACCAAAGTTTGTTTAAGCCGGCACTACTCACCACCAAAGCAAAAGGCACCATTGTCTGTTGTAACAATGTCGCCAAAGTGGATCGCCAAGCTTGGTTTGACAGCTTAGTGCGCTGCGTTGAAAAACAAGGCCGCCAAGTCACCCACCATACTTGGCTTGATTGCCATCAAGACTTCCCCTCGTTTGATGGCAACCACCCACTTAAAATAGTGGCACTGACCTTAAGCTAGCCACTACCTCAGCGTCTAGAACAGCAATAAATGGCAAGAAAACCTGTCATTTATTGCTGCTTTACAACATATCGAGCTCAAACAAGATAAACCATAACAATCTAAAATACTTTCTCTCGCAATCCCACCGACAATAAAATCAACGTCAGCAATCCTTAACAAACAAGTAGCCCCGCCAAAACCAACAACCACAAAGACAGGTAAATAACAATTAAAACATAGGGTTAACCATGGAACCAACTCTTTAGCACCCACAAGCCAACAATGTTCAAAAAATAATCTTTACTTTATAAAAAAAAAGCCTAAACTCCGCTTCCCGATATTTAGCATCAAACATGCAAAAGCATATACATTCAGGAGTACAAGGTGGATAAATCTGCCTTTTTAACTGCGAAAAATAGCACCTTCACCCCAGTGACAGGATTAGCCTTTTTTGCAATCGCTTCCGGCTTTCTAATGAGCCTTATACCACTGTCGTTAACCTCATTTAGCATGGACCGTTCACTGACAGCTTGGTTAGCCAGTATTTTCTACCTAGGCATACTCGTGGGCACGATGGCGGTACAGTCTGTTATCACTAAGAGCGGTCATCGCTTGGCACTTATCCTGTTCCTATCTCTGTTGATAGCAACCATATTGTTGATGCTCATGCTTCCAGTTGCGCCGGTATGGTTAGCGGCACGATTCATTGCTGGCATAGCTGTTGCTGGCGTATTTGTCGTGGTGGAGTCTTGGCTACTCATGGCCGATAGCGCTAAACAAAGAGCTAAGCGATTAGGTTTATATATGATGTCGCTTTATGGCGGTAGCGCCCTAGGTCAGCTTGCAATTGGTCCTATTGGTATCAATGGCTTAACTCCATTTTTTTGTGTCATAGGGTTATTGCTAATTGCCATACTGCCGCCACTGCTGGTTAAAAAGGGGCAGCCTTTACAGTTGCAGCATCAAAAAATAGGGCTGAAAGAAGCACGCAAGATCAGCACGCCTGCCATTATAGGTTGCCTAGTCTCAGGTATGTTGCTCGGGCCTATATATGGCTTGATGCCAAGCTACATTAATACCCAGCTTGCCAGTACCGATAAAACAGCATTTCTAATGGCAGTGATTATTATTGGCGGTATGCTCATTCAACCATTAGTGAGCTTTTTATCGATAAGAGTCAGTAAAAGCTTACTGATGGCGCTGTTTTGTCTACTTGGAACCATAGGTATTGTGGGAGTGTTAGACGGCAAATCAATGCTAATCATCAGCGTGAGCTACTTTATTCTAGGTGCAAGTTGCTTTGCCTTGTACCCCATTGCAATCACGCTTGCTTGTGAAGCCATAGGAGCTGAAAAGATAGTCGCAGCGACTGAGTTAATGCTACTCAGTTACAGTGTCGGCTCCGTTTTTGGTCCCATCATTGCCGAGCACAGCAACCGTTCTGCGCATTCGCTGATTTTGTATTTAGGTTTTGTGTTGACCACAACGTCTATTTATATGCTGTTAAAAAGTTTACACAAAACCCATAGCGGCCAAACTCCCGCTATCGGCTAATCCACCTTTTAAAACACATAGGGATAAGAACATTAGCTTTAATGTTCTTATCATCTAACCATCACAGCTCAAGCATAGTCTAGCCTCAGGTAAGCTCCCGCCCCCCAAAAAAACCTAGCGCCCAACATCTGCAACAAAACAAATCGAAAGCCATATCAAGCAGCTGATAAGTAATAACTTAATTAAAAAGAAGATTTCCGAAAGGTTACAAGTAGCGATCTCACCTAACCTCTATTTCGAGTGTAAATGAGTAACACAGTTAACAATGGATGTTAATTGACGACAAGGAGTCACCGTCATGCAAGTTAAGCAAACACATCTACAGCAAACGACATCTAAGCATTACTTGAAAAACCAACTAACCCTGTTTATTTCAGCAGCGACAGCCATGGCCAGTGCATATGCCGCAACGGCTGACGTAACAGCTAAACACAGCGATAAAGCTGGCCAAGCAGATAGTGCCGCTGAGGCCAACAACCTGCAAGCAGACACTCTATAACCCAGTAGCAATGGGGCAAACCCAGCTAATTTATGCAGCGCACCAAAAGGAAATACATGATGAGTATTAAACAATTTCTCGGGATGAGAACGCAGCAAGAACTGCTAACCAGTCACGACATAGTGCATCCCAAAAGGATTTTAAATAAAAACCTCTGGACCATTGAGGCTCTGCGGGAGCATCTACAGTGGGCCGTCGACGTCGAACTTTATACCATTCCGTATTATATGTCGGCAATGTACTCCGTCATCGACCAAGCCTCTGAGGCCAGACGCTTAGTACGTTCAGTGGTTAACCAAGAGATGCTGCATATGCAGTGTGCAGCCAATATCGCTAACGCCTACGGTGTTGATCTGCACATTACAGCCCCTCACTATGGCAAAGAGGTTCCACACCTAGACTTTACCGAAAACCCCAACCAACCCACAAAAGTCTTCAGCCCTTATAGCACTCAAATAGGGCCGATGGATGTTGAGCGTATCAACACTATGTGTATTATCGAATGCCCTGGTGAGCTTAGCCCGGCAACCTTAAACCCTAACAGCGATGAGTACAGCTCAATTGGTGAGATCTACAATGCAATCCGCGAAGGTGCGGCGGTACTTAGCGAATGCATCATTGCCAATAATAACCAAGTTGCTCATTTCCAATCCACTTACCCAGAGGTCAGCTCGCTAACGGTCAGCAAAGATTGCTGTGAGGGGTTCAAACAAGTTAATGGGCTAATCGATTTGATCGTCGATCAAGGCGAAGGCGCAGCTTGGCCCGATGAGAAAATCAATCGAGACGTCCCCATTGAGCAACGTTTTGAAGACTACCAACAGGAGCAGCTATCACCTGAGTATCAAAACCATGTTGACGACATTCAGCCCTATTGGGATCACTTCCAAAAGTTTACTTACCTGCGAAAGCAAACACTGCCAGCAACCTTTCCGTTAAATTTTGGCAGCCCTAGAGGACTTCAAAACCAGCAGATCCTCGTTAGCCACTTTGGTCATTTCCTACAGCTAATGAATATTGTGTTTAACCCTATTTATCAACAACAGTTGGCCAAAGAGAATGGCATCAGTGTCGAGCAGGTACAGCATGAGGCTGGCGCCGAGTTTGGCACCACCATGTACAAAGTCGGCGCAGCAATAGCCGCCTGCTGGGAAAACGGAGTCGTCCCAGTATTCTCTACTTCACAAAGCCAAACGGAGCAATAATCATGAGCCAGTCTATTTTTAAAATTCATCCAGCTATTGGTATTGCTCGCGTGGGCAATAGCAGTGAGTATTATCTTGCACCAGAATCCATTGCCGCAATGCCGCAACCCGGTAAGCCCTGCGATCCTACAACTGGCGGGTTACCTATTCGTCCTGGCACTGAAAATACCATCATAAAAAGCTCAGAGTTCCGTGATGCCTGTGGTGCCTTTAAACGCCAAGCGGCACGCTTTCGTATTTTTGCCTATCCTGAAGAGAAGGTAGAACAATATCCAGCAGCAGATGGACAAGAGATTAAAATTGGCAGCGTTATCGATGGCAAGAAGGTCGTCGACATTGTTTGGAGTGTCCATCTAGCCAACAAAAAATGTAGCTGGTTTGCCAATGATGACGACCATGGTGCAGTCGCTTATGACAATGGTGCCACGCCGACCTTAAGAAACTTGCGCGAGGGTCTAGACCCATACAATGGCGAGCGACTCAAAAAGCTAATTATTGATGCCGGCCCACGGGTGCTGAAAGGCTGTAATGGCAAAGTAGAATTTAACCCTAATCACGTCGCATCTATCGAAAAAAATGCTGAAATCCAACAGCTACCCGACTATCCACAGTCCTTCCCATATATGCATTTTGAGCAATTAGAAACACCTCAAGGGCGTATCGATAGCTTAGGAGAGATGGAAACCGACAGCTGTGGTCGACTCATTGTTGCTGGTGGTTACGGTAAAAGTAACGCATGGAAGCTAGATGCAAAAGATAAAGTACAGATAAATAATCCCGTCAATAATGACCAATGGTTTGACGACACCTCTGACGGTCCAGTCAATGCCACGGTGCAGTTTGACGATGGCACAACTGCCACAGTCTTTGGTGGCTGGGTGGTGGTGACAGACCCAAGCTATGCGCCGCAAACCCTCAATGTCGTATCACTGTTTGACGAAGCATATGATCTATTTTTACGAGAGTTAGAGTTAGATCCAGCCATTTTCAGTAACGGTCAGTTTAACCCCAACTATCAGCCGGCTTTCGACGACCACATTAAACCTATCTTCAGAGCCACAGCGCAGCAATTGTGGAATGCCTATCTGCCTAGTTTTGCCATTGACGCCCATAACAGTGTCGACAGTATCAGCGCCGACGACAATCCCGACGAAACCATTTTGGCGGGCCTTGCCTACATTCGCCAACCCAATGCCGGAAAGCAAGCAAGCTGGCGCTCACAATCTATCGACGTGGGAGCACCGCTAATGCCATTGGCACTTGGCGATTCAAGTCCCGCTGGCGGCAAACCGTTTCTCAGCCCAACGGTGAGCCAATACCATGCTCTACATTGTTGGTCTAATCACCAGTATAAAAAGAGTAACGACAAGCCACTTGGCGCGGGAGAATACCTAGACCGAGCCACGCTGCAAAACTGCCTTGGAGGTCGCTTTAGCCCAGGTATTGATATGACCTGGGTGATCCGCGAGCCCAGCATGTATGTCACAAACTGGCAGCAAGGTGCAGGGCCGTTCCGAATTCATCACAAAACACTCGATTACGCCGCCGTCAGCAACCAAAGCCTTGGTTATAAAGCGCCGTTACTGACCCTTGGCTGGATCCCTCGCCATGAAGATGTTGAACACCTAGGGCTAGAGCCAGGCGATGCCACTAAATTTATGGCACTGCCATGGCATGCAGACTACAACTCTTGTGCTATTCATCAAACCTCTCCCAACACGCAAGACTCCCAAACTCTCTATTGGTCGTGGCCAGCCCAGCGTCCAGTGACGGTTTATACCGCCCAAGACTTTCAAGACTCACAGATAGATAAAGACCGTCACGGCCTACCGCCACAGCGTTACTCAGTTAGAGGCCGCGGCACAGTACCGGGAGAAAATAGCCCAACGGACAGTGGTAACTTAGCCAATGCAGGCCGCTTCTGGCAGTACAGTGAGATGCTTGAAAAATGGAACGACATTGGTGTGATAGTGCAAGCCAGCATCATAGATGACGGCCAATGCTACCCCGATGATGTCTATCTAGAAGTGGAAAGTAAGCTCGAAGGTAAAACCCCAGAACTGAAGCAACCCACCCCTTGGCCGATGATTGCTGGCAACGAAACTGCCATCAACAAAAAGAGGTAAGCGATGAAACCACTCTATGACGTCATCATCGTCGGAGGGGGCCCTGCAGGTTGTGCAACAGCGATTGCGTTGCACAACCTTGGGGTTAACAATACGCTTGTCGTCGAGGGCAGTGACTACACTGCCCCTCGAATTGGCGAGAGCATCCCACCCAACAGCCGCGAACTCTTCGAACAACTGGAGATCTGGAACGCCTTTAGTGCACAAAAACATGCACCTTGCTTAGGCAGCTACTCAAGCTGGGGCAGCGATCAACTTGGCTACAACGACTACCTGTTTAATCCCCAGGGCAACGGCTGGCATTTAAACCGCAGCGCATTCGACAGATTTCTCGCCATGCAGGTCGAAAAACAGGGCGGCGCACTGTTGAAAAACAGCCATTTTGCTAGCTTAACCCAAGAGCAACACCCCTATCCGATTCAAGTGACTCTACGTAATAAAGCCCAAATTCGATGTCGCTTTATCGTTGATGCCACAGGCCGTAGCGCTAAAGTTGCCCGCCAATTTAACGCTAAAGTACAAGTTGAAGATCAGCTCGTTGCAGTAAGCGGCTACTTTAACGCTAGCGACATCATCACTAAACAGAGTTATCAGCAGATGACCCTGCTTGAGGCAGTTGATTACGGCTGGTGGTATTTAGCTCACCTACCAAATGATAAGGTCATCGTCACTGTTGCCAGCGACGCCGAGGTTATCAAGCAAAAGCAGCTCAAAAGCATTGATGCTTGGCAGCACGCGCTGCAACTCACCCAACATATTAGCCCTATTGCAGGTCAAGCAACCCCAAGCAACCTGCACACTTGGATTGCCCAGTCCGCCATTATGGATCCCCCTGCCGACCAGTGCTGGCTTGCTGTTGGCGACTCTGCATCAAGCTTCGATCCTATTAGCTCACAAGGGATCTACAAAGCCCTTAAAAATGGCATAGATGCCGCAACAGCAATTAAAGCTTGGCTCAGCAATAACGCCCAAGAGCTCAATCAATATCGCAACAATCTAGGCCACAGTTTTATTAATTACCTTGAGCAAAAAGCCTACTTTTATAATCAAGAGCAGCGTTGGCCAGAAAGTGATTTTTGGCAAAAAAGGCAAGGGTCACCACAGTAAAAGCCAACGTGAACTAGAGGGCTATAGCCCTTTATCATTTAATCATCGCAAGGTATTAGCTCAGTTAACTATGTGAGCAAAGCAAAAAAGGAAGTTAGCAACAAAGCAGGAGATAGCACAATTAACTAGCGAGTTTTATATTTCATTCTACAACAACAACTTAAACTATAAATCCACCAAAAAAGAGTTGAATATTAGCTTTTATTGAAAAGTTGCGATTCAGTTCAAACAAATGTAACTGTTTCACATTTAAATTATATAGATAACAGCACATTACGTATACTTAGCGCTTTATACATTAAAGGAACTAACCGATGAAAATCAGCGCACGTAACACCCTCAATGGCAAAATCAAATCTATCGACGAAGGTTCAGTCAATAACGAAGTTGTTATTGAACTAGCGCCAGGCGTTGAGATCACCTCTGTTGTGACTAAAAAATCGTGCCAACAACTTGGCCTAGTGGTCGGTGGTGATGCATATGCCATTATCAAGGCAAGCAATGTAATGGTTGCTGTAGATTAACCAAGTCATCTAAGTTTGGTTAGCAAAGCCGCGGTTGCAATTGTAATAGCGGCTTTAATCAGCCAAATAGCGAGATAATGAAGCCAATGATAATCAGAGATGTACCCAATAAAATGGTATATTTCACTCGAGTTGCTTGTTTAAAAGCTTGATGACCAGCGTATTGAATTTCAATATTGTCTGAGACTTCGAAACCACGCCCAAGTGTCCAGAAAAATAACGTCAACCTATCAAAAGAAGCCATAAAACGCCCCTGCGAACCCAGTAAACTATCCCACTGCTGCCTATCATTACGTTTTAACGTACGATTAAGCTCCGGCAATCCCATACAAGCAATGCCTATAAACAGCACCACAAAGCCCATAGCTAATACTGTCATATTGTCCTCCACTGACCAAAGCCACACCTACTAGGCTAAACATCGGACAAATTCACCAATAAGTAAAGACCTACTAACTCCTCAAACCAATAAAAATAAGCTTTTTTTGAAATAACACTATTACTAATCGTTTTAAGCCAACTTAAATTATCTGCTTCAGTAGCCATCTAACCCTTTACGGACAGCCATATTAAAATTAAACAACAAATTAACAACATTCACACTTTAACTACACCAAGAACGATGCCATAATCATTAACAATTTAGTGTTTAACCGTCTGATTTATGAATTTTTTTTGACTATTTTTCCGGGTAAATACAGTAGGAACAACCTTACCCTAGGTCATTTGCGCCACCCTATAGGGCCAATGGAATGAAACTATGAGTGATAACACTTTTTTCTTCGGTGACTGGCAAGTCGATCCTAATGCCAATAGCCTAAGAAACGGTAAACAGCTTAAGCAGTTAGAACCTAAAGCCATGGATGTACTTAACCTACTTTGTCAGCGCGCTGGTGAAGTGTTAAGTAGCGACGACATAGTGCACCACTGTTGGCCCAATACCGACGTGGGTGACAACCCGCTGCATAAAATCATTAATCAAATTCGTCGCGCCCTTGGCGACAGTGCTACCTCACCCATTTTTATCGAAACTATTCGCAAGCGCGGTTACCGCACCTTAGCAGAAGTACGCTTTCCTATTGGCCAAGAGGAAGCTGCCGACAGTCAAAGCTGGCTAAGTGGTTCACCTTTTCCAGGCCTGCAAGCATACTCCGCTGACTATGCCGACGTATTCTTTGGCCGTGGTAAACAGGTAAGTGTGCTGCTAGACAGGATCAGCCAACAGATAAAATATGGCCGCGCGTTCTGTCTCACCCTCGGCCCTAGCGGCAGCGGAAAATCTTCACTAATTAACGCCGGCGTGATGCCAAACTTAATGACAACTGCAGGCTATAACAGTGTCAAAGTGGCCTCTTATAGCGAACTAGATTTTGCCGATGTGGCTAGCTCGCAGCTGTTTATTGAACTTGCCAGCACCATGCTCGACTGGGAGTTGAACGATCTACCTGTATTTGATGGCTACAGCGCCGACACCTTAGCCAGCGCCATACAAGTCGAGCCCAATAGTATTATTCAGCTTTGCCAGCAAGCCTTGAAAAATCAAAGTAGTGACTTTACTCACTTCGCTCTGTTTATCGATAGGTTAGAGATTTTACTTTCATCACCGCTATTTAATGATGATGAGCGCCACCAGTTCGTCGAGCTCATTGAGCATTTGTCGACCTCAGGCACTGTACTTGTATTGAGTGCATGTCGTAATGAGTTTTACCCACTGCTGGTCAACTACCCCACACTCATGGCGGGCAAGAGTCGCGGTGCCCATTTTGACTTAGCGCCACCCTCACGCAGCGAACTGCTACAGATGATCCGCCTGCCGGCTATCGCCGCGAACCTAACTTGGGATAACGATCCAGACACCGCCATGCCGCTCGATGAAATCATCTGCAGCGAAGCGGCAAGTAACCCCGACGCCCTGCCCATGCTGCAGTTTATGTTGCAGGCACTGTATCTGCGTCGCAGTAGCGACAACCAGTTATTGCTGTCGGTCTACCAAGAACTTGGTGGTATTGAAGGGGCAATTGGCAAAAACGCCGAAGATGCGATTAACGCTTTAACCTATGCACAAAAAGCCAGCCTGCCACAGGTGTTATCGTTACTGGTCACCTTGCGTGAAGATGAAACCTCAATTACCAGTCGCACCGCCCGCTGGTCGCAGTTAAAAACCGAGTCAGAAACCGCATTAGTGCAGGCCATGGTCGACAGCCGTTTGTTTGTCTCCCATCTACAAAATGATGAGCCCTGTTTCAGTATCGCTCACGAAGCACTATTAAGACGCTGGCCGCGTGCCACCAAATGGATTGAAGCGCATCTAAGCGACCTGCAGATAAAAAGCCGCCTCTACCACCTAGCTAAGCGCTGGCGTAAAGAGCATAAAAATAGTGCTTACTTGCTCACCGAGGGCAAACCGCTCATTGAAGCGCAATCTCTGCAGAAAAATCCGCTGTTCAGTATCGACGCCGAAGAGCATGAACTCATCAAAGCCTCCGCTAAGCAGCAGCAACAAAAGCGCTGGCGTAGGCACCTGACCATAGCCGCCCTTTGCCTATTATCAGTGGTGTCAGTCATCATGAGTTACAAGAGTAATGAGGCGCAGAAAATGGCGCTGCAAAAACGCCTCGCCGCTGAAAACCTACTCGGCTTTATGGTCGGTGACTTCGCCGACAAAATGCGTGGCATCGGCCGTATGGACCTGCTCGATGGCATCAGCAACAAGGCGTTAGAATACTTTAGTGACGACAGCTTGAGCGATGATAGCCTTGACAATAATTTAGGTTTTGAAGCAAATTTTCAACATGCGCAAACCCTTGAGGCAATGGGTGAAGTCGCCTATTCACGGAATAAATTAGATGAAGCCAGCAGCGCTTTTCATGCCGCCCGCAACAAGCTCACCGCGCTGCTAGAAAAACAACCGCATAATCTTGAACTGCTTAAAACCCTCGGCGCCAACGCCTTTTGGATAGGCCAGCTCGATTACGATAACAGCGACTGGGATGCGGCAAGAGTGTGGTGGAAGATCTATAAGAATTATAGTCAAACCATGTTTGATATTGCGCCAGAGGATAATGATGCACTGATGGAGCTTTCTTATGCACAAAGTTCGTTAGGTTCTGTTTCAATGAAACTGCAGGATTTTGAAAGTGCGCGCAGAGGGTTTGAAGCTTCACTGGAATTAAAACAACTAGCCTTATCAGGAGATAAAACTAATAAGAAGTTAATTGCAGATGTTGCTAATGCTCGATCATGGTTAGCTAGTGCAGAATTGGCGCAAGGGAATATACATAAGGCTATTGCTATTCATCAGCAAATTCAAAGCCAGCTGTACAATACCTCCAGCAAAAATCCTTATACCCTTGACCGATTAGCGGGAAGCCATATTGTATTGGCTTCAACATATAATTATCTCGGACGGCAAGATGATGCTCTTACACAGGCAAAACTTGCTCACGTAGCAATATCAAATGCTCTCAAACAAGATCCTCAAAATGATGTTTGGCGAATTCAGCAGTATTATGCTTATTTTAACATAATGATGTTCGCTAATTACTCTACCGACCTAAATAAAAACTTTCGCCCTGAACATATATCTATCATACTCAAAAATGATAGTTCACTACAAAAATCCCCTCAACTCAAGAAGGTAATGGCGCACTTCCACCTTGCAGCAGCAAAGTATTTTATCACGAACAGTAATTATAAAGATGCAGAAAAACATATTCATTATTCTTCAGCACTATTTGAACAAATTGTATTTTTGAATCCGGGGAATAAGCAGAATCAAGGAAGTCTAGCTGCAATAAAACTACTAAAAGTAAAATTAAATAGAGCTTTCTCTCACCAACCTCTTCAATTAAATTTATGTGAACAAGCTAAAAGTTTACTGAAAAACATTGTTATAACGAATAAATCACCAAAGTACCTCATATCTTATGCCGAAGCATTAGCATGCTTAAATGAACTTGATAGCCAGACAGACTTAGTTATTTTTCTTAAAAAATCAGGCTTTAAAACTAGTCAATTCTAGCTTCCATATACGAAGTAGCAAATGGATTACCTTAAAACCATATTGTAAACACACCACCAAAGGAAGAGAAAATGCCTAACGAAACAAAAATTGTAGAATTCACCCTCACTGTAACCCTAAATAATGATGAAGTACCTCAATTCAATTACACCCAGGATGAAGACGGTAAACCAATTCCTGTGACAGGTAGCTTTGTTGTCAGCGAACCTACAACTATCCGCTATTATTTAGTTGATAAAACTGAAAAAGGGCTTGAATTTACAGGTGCTGCATTCGCCACTCCGTTCGATAACATTATTGATGAAGTTGAGCTAGGGCAAGACAATAGAGGCTCATATATAGATTTGATTGATACCGACGCAAAAGCAGGTAAAACAGGGTTCCGCTTTGTATTATCTAATCAGCAAAGTAACCTAATGATTTTAAGTCCAGACCCCGAAGTTATTAACCGTGGTGAGTATTAAACTTAAAAACTATAAACAGAAACAAAAATAAACAGCAAAAATAAACAGAAAAAAACACAGGACAGCCATATCTTTTAATGGCTCCTAGACCTAAGCAAAGATGAGGCGCTTGAGCCTCATCTTTTTGTTGCTGCTTTTTGTAGCCGCATGGATAACCCACCAAAAGACTAGCCAGCCATTGTTAATCAATAACATAACCGACTAACGTTAAGATATCGAAGCGTGGGAATGTGTTCATCACTAGTGGAAGTTTACGAAGTTACACCCAAAAGACTAGCCACAGGAAAACACAGGACAGCCATATTTTTAATGGCTCCTAGACCTAACCAAAAAAAATATACACAGGACAGCCATATCTTTTAATGGCTCCTGTCACAAAGAAAAATATAGGACAGCCATATCTTTATATGGCTCCTGTCACTAACCAAAGATGAGGCGCTTTCGCCTCATCTTTTTGTTGCGAAAAGATAGGACAGCCATATCTTTTGCTTTCTCATCTCTCTCGACTAAGCTTTAGCCTACCTTGAGTTACACACTGCCACTTTGGAAAAAAGTCCGAATTCAAGATCTAAGTGCACCACTCCAATTCATTCAAAAAGTTCTGCTGGTGTTTTGTAATTGAGTATCTTTCTGGGTCTGCTATTTATTAAGTTTACAATGGTTTCTAACTGTTCGCTTGTGACTGATGAAAAGTCGGTTCCTTTAGGGAAGTATCTCCTTAAGAGGCCGTTTGCATGTTCGTTAGCTCCTCTTTGCCATGAGCTATAAGGATCTGCAAAGTAAATATCGATACCTACAGCGCTCTCAAGCTCTTTGAAGG
>NZ_JBFRIY010000076.1:2475-7683 GCF_041468565.1 Shewanella sp. 10N.286.54.B9 | reverse complement strand
CTTTAATGGAATTGGTATTATTCCTGCTTGGAAGGGAGCGTTTGCAGCAAACGAGTAGCCTAATAAAAACCTAGATACTCGTTGCTGAAATAACTAAAAATTTTTAATATTTTGCTTGGAAAGTTAACCAAAGCTTATCGGTATCATTTGAGAAGCTATAACCCTCATCTGCGCCGCTAAAGCTAGCGTATTTAACGCCTAGGCTATAGTGCTTAGCAAATGGGTAGGTCGCGGCAACGCCCCACTCTTTACCCATATCGATGTCGCCAAAATCAGAATCAAACTTATGATATTTAGCCAGTAACTTTAAGCCTGCTACCTTAGCAGTCAAAATAACATGGGCGTCAACAAGACCATTTTCCCAGTTACCTTTACCACCGAATAGGAACTTATCAGTCCAGCCGTTGAAAGCGTGTAGTGTTGCTAGTGGAGTGATAAAACCAGCTTTACCATCGTCAGAACCAAGTACTTCGTAACCCGCTTTGAAGCCAAAGGCATCAAGATTAATACCAGCGCCTAACTTGTAGTAGCTTGCACTGTAGCTAACTGGGTTATCGCCCGCTTCAGATTGCTGGGCAAACTCCGCTTCGTAGCTCAATTTAAGTGCATCTAATTTGATATCACCCGTAGCACGAACACCATAAGTGTCGGTAGAGAACGCAGCGACATCTTGGTTATCAATTAGGTAACCGTAACCAGTGATCTTAGCGAAATCTAAACCTGAATAGTTAATGTTGACTAGATTAGTTTCGTTTTCATGCTCTTCTTTACCTGAACCTTCTGGGAAGATACGGTTAACAGTAGCAACGTAAGCATAATATGCAGTCAAGCCTTCGATGGCGGTGTTCTTTAGCGAAAATGCATCATAAGTTTGCTCATTCTGACGGAATCCTACACCACCAACAAAACGTTGGTTATCAAGCAAAATGCGTTGACGACCAAATTTAGCCAATGTTTCAGCAGGCCCTTTATAACCAATAAAACCTTGGTTAATTTGGGTATACGCATAGTCAGCAATTAGCGGCTCGTTATCTGTTGAGCGAACGTCATCAATTTCCGCTACAGCAAACAAGTTATAGAGATCACCAGTTTGGTAATTTAGTCGTGTACGTAAAGTCGTTTGGTTTTCTTGATCAACATTGGCAACATCAACATCTTCATAGCGAAGACGGAATTGTACTTTAACTTTTGAGTCATCAATGAATGCTTTCTTAAGCGGGTCAACGGTGTCGGCAGCGACAGCGGTAGAAGCTAAACTTGCAAGTACGGCTAACGTTAGGGCATGGACTTTCATTTATTGTAATCCTTTTGTTTCATCATTCTCACAAAAGGTTATAAAGCTGAAAACGGTTTGAAAAATTGATCTGGAGCAATGTTACCAAATGATTACAGTATTGTGTTGATAACTGTGAGCAAGATCATTACCAGATACTAATTTAGAGGTACCTATAAATAGGTATTTATTTAATTTTTCTTAAATTTGTATTTCTAATTCAGATTATTATAAAGCAGATATAAAACAGTTTTGCACTAAAAAATACGCCCGTAAATACGCCAAAATGAAGAGGGATCCGACACATTACTACCTTCTTTATTATATTTCAGGCAGCTATCAATGACCCAATTACCATTATCCTTTCGCTAAGATGCTTTGCAACACCACTCTATGCAACCCATGTTCAGGATAAAATAGCTCTTACCAGGTTCAGCCAACATGATAAATAGATTCATCCTAACCCGGTACTGTTTTGTATATATGTGCCCTGATCTATTTGCTTGAAATTCATCCTAGTATTAGCTTTAATTAAGCCGTTAAATCGTATTTATAATATCTAATTAAAGGGGTTTTTATGTTAGGCGAAGATCATTCTCTGCTCCATGAGTTTCCTGAGTACCAAGCTACCATAACCAAGCTTTGTCAAAGTGATAGCGCATTTACAAAAGATGCTAAACACTACGATGCACTAGATAAAGAGATCCGCGAGTTAGAACTCAATGGTGCCCCGATAGATGATGAAGCGATGCATCAACTCAAGCATGATCGTGCAGAGCTTAAAGATGCGCTCTATAAACAATTATTAAGTCAGTGAGACTAAATCGATACCCACCTTGTAATCAAGGCTGATAATCAAGGCTAAACCTTAGTGTTTAGCCTTTTTTGCGGGAAACCGCTAACCAACCAACATTTTCACAACCAATTAAACACAAATGTTTCACCCAAATACATAACCTGTTATCTTTGCCGCGCATATTTAGAAAGGATACCAAACATGTCGCTGCAAAAATCATCACCACTTTCATTTTTAAAAAAGTTATCAATGGCAAAAATTCTGCCAATACTGCTCGTTATCATAGCTTTATTTAACTCTTACTTTATTGTTATCGAGGGTCATGTTGGCGTAGTAAAACGCTTTGGCGAAGCCAAAGGTCAACAAAACCCAGGTTTACACTTTAAAATTCCATTTATCGAAACCGTTGAGTTAATCGAAGTTCGTACCCGTAAGAATGCAGAGAAAATGGCATCAAGCACCAAAGAACAGATGCCGGTCACTATTGAAGTATCAGTCAACTGGACCGTCAACAAAGAAGCCGCGTTAGATCTGTTTAAACGTTATGGTGGTCTAACTCAGTTTGAACAACGCATTCTCGACCCACGTTTTCGTTCTGCTACAAAAGATACCATTCCTCAGTTTGAAGCCGAGCAGCTTATCCAAGACCGAGCCAGTGCAATTCAAGGCATTGAGCGTCGCTTAGCTGAAGAGATGGAAGGTTTTCCTGTCGTGGTTGATAATATTCAGATTGAGAACATTGCGCTTCCACAGAAGTACATCAACTCGATTGAGATAAAGCAAACAGAGAAAAACTTGGCCGCTGCAGAAGAGCACAAACTTGAGCGTCAACGCTTAGAGGCACTTCGCGCAGTAAACACTGCCGATGCAGAAGCTAAAGGGATCCTTAAAATTGCAGAGGCTGAAGCACAATCAATACTGCTAAAAGGTAAAGCTGAGGCACAAGCGATTGAAGCAAAAGCTAAAGCACTTAAGAGCAACCCACTCATTGTAAAGCTAACCGAAGCACAAGCGTGGGATGGTAAACTACCAAGCACCATGATGGGTGACGGTGTCATGCCGATTATGGACATAAGAGACGATAGTAAGTAAAGCGAATCAGCATCAACTCTACTTAACGTACAACGGAGCCTAGTGGCTCCGTTTTTGTTTCAAATATGCAATCAATTGCAAACCAGTCAACTAGCCCCACTACCAGCCAACTTCGTTTAACAGCAATTTCAAGAAAACTGACGCTGCACCAATCCCCCCTCAACTAACGCTCCTCAGTGGGCTAATGATATTCATTGCAGATATACCCGTGTTAGCTGAAGATGCAGGATTCACAAGGAGTTTAATGGAGGATAGCGACAATATTAACAAGCTAAAAAGAAACCCTTGGCCAATTATCCTATACAAAAAAGCCACAGCACTGGACGCTACAGAGAGTACTTATAAGCTATGGAGCAAATTTCAATAGTTCGGGCTAAGCTTATTTACCTAGTAAATGAACTCTTAAAGCGATAGCAAACGCTATCATTTAGGTAATGCCGTGATTGGTGTGAATAATAACTGCAATATCATTGAGATTAAGCTTTTTACAGTAGTAACTAACATCACAGCCACTCACCATTATCAACTTTTGATTGATAATAATTCAAAAATTAAGCTGTTTTTGTTTTGAATGCTAAGCGCTAATATGCACCCCATAGTCGAGCACGTAGCGTATACGATGCCGAGATTAGATTTGAATAACTGGAGTTAAATATGACCAAGCTCACCGTTGTAGCGAATATAGTCGCCAATAAAGACAGTATTGATTTCGTCAAAGCAGAGTTAATCAAGCTTATTGAGGTGACTCGTGCAGAAGCGGGTTGCATTAACTATGACCTGCACCAAGATAATGAAAATCCAGCTCACTTCGTATTTTATGAAAACTGGCAAAGCCGTGAACATCTTCAGACTCACCTGGCTAATAGCCATATAGCAGATTACGTTGCAGCCACCGAAGGTCGAGTGCAACTGTTTACGATCAATGAAATGACACACATTGGCTAATACACTTATTTATACCAATTCCCCTATTTTTAATGCTGCTAAATCACTAGCATCATAAGGAAACAAACATGACACACCCAATTATTACTGATTTAGAGAACCGTTACACAGCAAAGAGATATGACGCATCAAAACGCGTTCCTCAGGCCGAACTTGATGTAATTTATGAGGCTATGCGTTTATCAGCTTCATCAATTAACTCTCAGCCTTGGAAGTTTATTGTGATTGAGAGCGATGCAGCTAAGCAACGTATGCACGACACATTTGCTAATAAATTCCAGTTTAATCAGCCGCACGTGAAATCAGCATCACACATTATTTTGTTTGCTCACAACCCACATTACACCCGCGACGATTACGCTAAAGTGGTTGATAAAGGTATTGAAGACGGTCGTACGAAACCTGAAGAGAGAGAGCAAGCTTTTGGTGGCTTTGCTTTTGTCGATCTCAACACCGATGACAAGGGAAATAACGCGAGCTGGACTAAGTCACAAACATACTTATCACTCGGAAATACTTTGCATGTGCTAGCTCGCCTTGGTATCGACTCAACCACGATGGAAGGTGTCGACAGCGAGCTGATTGGCGAAATATTTAAAGATGAATTAGGCGGTTATGTCTGTGAAGTGGCACTAGCTATTGGATATCACCACGGTGATGAAGACTACAATGCAGCACTGCCAAAATCACGCTTGAGCGCTGAAGCTGTTATGACTGTTATTTAACCGCCATTATCCATAGCGATATAGCAGCATAATGCCGTACATACTTAATCGTATCTACGGCATTTTTTATAAAACTACGGCTCATTCAATATCATAATTGTTCACTGCTCATCCAATTCTTATCCTAAAGCCTTCACAGCGCAAAATTTGACAAGTTAACGCCAAACTCTTGATTGAATAAAGTTAGCTTTGTGTTATACCAATCAGTATAAGAAGTTAATCTACTCAGAGCGTTTTTGGCACGCTAATTCAAGGCAGTCAATCCAAAGTGAGTAATGACATAATGGTTATTCCCTTATGAGTTTATTTAACACAGAAGTAGCAAGCCAAAAACACTCCTTACAGGCGAGTTCTAGTGGCTCTGATGCTGCGTTAAT
>NZ_JBFRIY010000076.1:0-1784 GCF_041468565.1 Shewanella sp. 10N.286.54.B9 | reverse complement strand
AAGCCGCTAAACTCTCGCTGAGCGCTCAAATCTTTATACTGATTGGTATTACTTTCCCTTTGTTTTTTAATGATTAAACTCCAAACTGGTTAGATGACGATTGCACTGCAATCACTAAGGGAAATAGACGTTATGACATCATCGAAGTTAACCACCTACATTTTAAGCGTTACGCTCCTGGCTTTAAGCGGCTGTACGCTGACACCAAAAAATGTTAACGATATCCAATTTAAAGATCCTAATTTTGGCCAATGTATTGCGCAAACAGCAATAACGGAACTGTCAAAGATTACTGTGCTAAACTGTAGCGGCCAACAAATAACCCATGTCGACGAAATTCGCTACATGCCAGCGCTTACTGACCTCAACTTAATGAATAATGAATTGGCAGAGTTTGATACAACACTCCGCCCCAACCTTCAGCGTTTAAATCTACAAGGCAATAAGCTTTCCAATATCAATTTGAGCAACAGCCCTGAGCTCACTTTCCTCAATATCTCTAACAATAAAATAAGCAACATCGATGTAGGCCAAAATTCAAAGCTGATTAGCCTCTATGCCTACAAACTACCACTTGCTCAAATTGATGTTTCTGCTCAATCAAAATTAACAGATCTAGGCTTAAGCAAACATAAGCTAACTAATATCGATCTATCTAATAATCCGCAGCTACAAAGCCTCAATTTATCTGTTGGTACCCTAGAGAATATCGACTTAAGCAACAACCCCAAATTGAGCCACCTTTACCTTGCGAGTAATCAACTCACACAGCTAGATATCAGCCACAATCCAAATTTGACGATGCTATCATTAAGAAACAATCAGCTTGTCGAACTCGACTTAAGTCATCAGCCTCAGCTACAAAAAGTTAAAGCTGACTACAACAAAATTGAAGATATGTCATTTAGCCTAAATACTTCTCTGACCGAACTTGAGCTCAACAATAATCGACTCACCGTATTAGATACTTCTGCATTCGAGCATCTAAACAAACTGACAGCATTCAACAATCCTTTACAGCAACTAGAGGTCAATCAGGCGCAGCCGCCAAAAGTACTTTCTATTGAAGGCACTCCCTACGCATTATCGAATCAGGAGCAAACTAACGCTCGCACTATTTCTAATCTTCTCTCCCCGCGGGTCAGTATCCTAGATGCAGGTTTAATCAGCCAAAACGGTAATCAATACGACATTTTCTCGAGTCAGTTAGTACTGCCATCATTAGGTCAATATATAGGGTACCGCTACTCGGTGAAACTCCCTAAAAATGCCAAAGGCGAAGTCGATCCCAAACTCGCAAACCAGAGTCAATTCCCAATAACGCTGCGTATGACACACCCAGAAATCGTTGATCCTAAAAGTGGTAAAGGCTTCACGACATCAAGCTGGACCGACACTATGCTCAAACACGATCAGAATTTGGCGATGTGGTATTTTGGTGACAAGCATGAGCTGGTTAACGGCCGCTGGACACTCGATATTATTTATCGGAATTCAGTGGTCGCAACTAAGTCTTTTATGTTGGTAAATATGGATGAGAAGCCAATGGAAAAGCCAAAGGAAAGTGTCACCTTAGCTGATTTAATAAGTAATGGTCAGCATTACCTATGTAAAGACGAAAAATATCAAACTTGTTTGGGCTTCAGCAATAGCAACCACTGTGAAACTAGGGGCTGTTGATCTTTCACGGTTGTTTTTGCCGCAGTTTATTGGCTATTTTGACAAGGCGGAGGCTATGCCGTTTAGTTATTCTCCACAAATAGTCTACAACACAGTAAAAATAG
>NZ_JBFRIY010000075.1:12853-15767 GCF_041468565.1 Shewanella sp. 10N.286.54.B9 | reverse complement strand
AATCACTACACTACATAGCCTCTGCATTGCCAAAATGGCCAATTAATTTGCGTAAAAACAACCACGAAAGAGCAACAGGCCCTAGTCAATTTTGGTTTAAAAGAAGCAAATTGAAATGATTTTCTAGTTGAGTCATGAAATTATCGGCTATTAGGCAATATCTTTTTATCATTTGCTGGCGCTTACGGGTATAATAACAAACTAATTTTTATTCAGTGTCTATCTATCGATGTTAAATTTTTTTGCTGCTGCTCCTCGGGGCTACGAATACGCGTTATCGCTTGAATTAGCGGAGCTTGGCGCTTCAGATATCAAAGAAAGTGTAGCGGGAGTTTATTTTACTGCTTCTCTAGAACTTGGTTATCGGATCACCCTTTGGTCGCGACTAGCCAGCAGAATCATTTTAGTGATCCATAAAGGACCTTGTGAGTCACCAGAGCAGCTTTATAATGCCGCTTATGGGATTGATTGGCAGATGCAGTTTTCTAACCGCAGTACTTTTAGTGTTGATTTCCATGGTATGGGTGGCTTCATTAACAACACCCAGTTTGGTGCTTTGAAAATTAAAGATGCGATAGTTGATCGTTTTCGTGATGATGATTTTTCCCGTCCGAACGTTGCTAAAATTGACGCTGACTACAAAATTGATGCTCATTATCGCCGCGGTGAAATAACCATTGGTATTAACTTTTCTGGCCCTGCGTTACATAAACGTGGTTACCGTTCTACAACGGGTGAAGCCCCGCTTAAAGAAAATCTAGCGGCAAATATGTTGGTTCGCAGTGGCTGGAAGAAATCTCCTGTCACCTTGTTAGACCCTTTTTGCGGTAGCGGTACCATTTTGATTGAAGCTGCAATGCTGGCTTGCGATATTGCTCCAGGCATTCATCGTGAACGCTTTGGTTTTGAAAAGTGGCTACCTCACAACGATAAAGTTTGGCAAGAACTGTTAAATGAAGCTCATGCTAGAGCATCAATTGGCAAGACTCGCTGTGAAATAAAATTCTATGGATCTGATATAGATTCAAGACTAGTGGCGCTTGCTAAGCGCAATGCTGAAAATGCAGGCGTACTTGAGTTTATCGATTTTAATGTTAGTAACGCGCTTAACATAAGCGTACCTGCAGCGACTGGTTATTTGATTTCGAACCCGCCTTACGGTGAACGCTTAGGAAACATGACATCATTACTGCAGCTTTATTATCAGCTAGGCGATAAGTTCAAAGCAGAATTCGGTGGCTGGAACCTAGCGATACTTAATAGTGATGCAGAGTTACTGTCAGCGTTAAAGCTTAAAGCTGACAAACAGATGAAGATGAATAACGGCGCGCTAGAGTGTGCATTTAATCTGTATACTGTTCATGCCGAAAACACTCGTCGTGTCGATCCTGCAAATATTAAAGTCGACGGTGATGTGAGTGACATCGCAGTGCCTTTCGCTAACCGCGTTAAGAAGAACTTTAAACAGTTACAAAAGTGGGCGAAGAAAGAGGGCATTGATAGTTACCGCCTTTATGATGCCGACTTGCCTGATTATAATGTTGCCATTGATAAATACCTCGATCACGTTGTTGTTTATGAATATGCCGCACCCGCAGAAATCCCTGAATCGGTGTCAAAACGTCGCTTAACAGACGTATTGATCGCGTTGCCACATGCTATCGGAATCGATCCAAACAATATTGTATTGAAGACCCGTGAGCGTAAAAAGGGCATTTCGCAATATGAAAAGATGCAAGCTAATAAGCTTGAACTTATTACAACAGAGTATGGCGCTAAATTTAAGCTTAACCTTAAAGAATATTTAGATACTGGCTTGTTTTTAGATCATCGTCTAACTCGTAAGATGGTGGGGGAAAAATCTAAAGGCCGTAGTGTGTGTAACCTATTTGCTTACACGGGGACTGCGTCGGTGCATGCTGCTATTGGCGGAGCAACGTCTGTTACGACGGTAGATATGTCGAATACCTACATCAATTGGGCGAAAGAAAACTTTGCGCTTAATGGTTTAAACGATGATAAGTATCAATTTGTGCAAGCGAACTGTTTACAGTGGATAAAGCGTACCCATGATAGATTCGATCTTATCTTTATCGATCCACCAACCTTCTCAAATTCAAAGCGTATGGAAGACTCTTTCGACGTGCTGCGTGATCATGTGCCTCTTTTGAGTAACTTGATAAAGTTGCTTAATCCAGGCGGAGAGATTATTTTCTCCAACAACAAGCGTAAATTTAAGATGGAAATTGAGCAGTTGGAAGCGGCTGGCATGTCAATTAAAAATATCGATAACCAAACGTTACCATTGGATTATAAGCGTAATCCTCAAATCCATAATACTTGGCTTATCACTCATGCTGAGTAAAGTTCATTCAGTTGTTTTATACCACACAGATGCCTGTCATCTGTGTGACTTGGCAGCGGATTTGTTACAGCAAGCACAAGTTATGTTTGTTGCGGAAGATATTTGTGAGGATGAGTTGCTAGCTGAGCGTTACGGGACAAGGATCCCTGTGGTAAGAATAACGACAGATAATCGCGAGCTGGGCTGGCCATTTGACCTCAAAGCATTACAAGAATTTTTAGGAGCGTAAGTTGAGTTTAGTACGTATTAATAACGGCTCTTTAGCCTATGGTTATACCCCGTTATTGCAAAAAGCAGATTTTACCATTGAAGCTGGTGAACGTGTTTGTATCGTAGGCCGCAATGGTGCAGGCAAATCTAGCCTGATGAAGGTACTAAGCGGTGATGTTCTGCTTGATGAAGGTGAGTTTAATATTGCTACCGATGTAAAAGTCAGTCGTTTGCAACAAGATCCACCTAAAGCCGAACAAGGAACCGTTTATGCTTATATTGCTGCTGGCTTACAAGAAGTTGGTGAAAAGTTAGAGCGTTATCATCAACTTTCTCATG
>NZ_JBFRIY010000075.1:11111-12164 GCF_041468565.1 Shewanella sp. 10N.286.54.B9 | reverse complement strand
TTATCATCAACTTTCTCATGATGTGGCAACCGCTAATCCAGACGAAATGGAGCGTATGCTGAAGCAGATGGAAAGGCTACAAGGCGATATCGATCATTTAAATGGATGGCAACTCGATAATCGTATCAACCAGAACTGTGAGTTACTTGGTTTGGATGCTGACGCACCATTATCTGAGTTATCTGGTGGCTGGCAACGTAAAGTGGCTTTGGCTCGCTCTCTGGTTAGCGACCCCGATCTGTTGCTTCTTGATGAGCCGACTAACCACCTCGACATTGACACTATCGAATGGTTAGAGCAATTCTTACTCAGCTACCGTGGCGCGATTGTGTTTGTCAGTCACGATAGGGGCTTCATTGATCGAATGGCGACCCGCATCGTCGACTTAGACCGCGGTATTGCAACCTCTTGGCCTGGCAGTTACCAAGCTTACTTAACAGGTAAAGCGGAATGGTTGCGAGTGGAAGCTGAACAGAATGCTCTGTTTGATAAAAAGCTCGCTGAAGAAGAGGCATGGATCCGCCAAGGCGTTAAGGCTCGCCGAACCCGTAACGAAGGCCGAGTACGTGCGCTTAAAGACTTAAGGGTAGAGCGCATGGCACGCCTTAATCGTCAAGGTGGCGCTAAAATGTCAGTTGCTGATACTGACCGCTCAGGTAAGTTGGTGTTTGATATTGAGAATCTAGAATATAACCTGCCTGATAAAAATCTGGTTAAGAACTTCAGTTCTGCAGTTATGCGTGGTGATAGAATTGCATTGATAGGCCCTAATGGTTGCGGTAAATCAACCTTGGTTAAGTTGCTTATTGGTCAATTAGAAGCACAGTCTGGTAGTGTCAAAGTCGGCACTAAACTTGAAGTCGCTTATTTCGATCAGTACCGAGAAGCACTTGATCCTGAAAAAACGGTAGAAGAGAACGTTGGTGAAGGTAAAAAAACCGTTACTATTAATGGTCAAGACCGTCATATCCTTAGTTATCTACAAGACTTTTTATTCTCACCATTAAGAGCAAGAACACCGGTTAAGGCTTTATCTGGTGGAGAAAAAAATCG
>NZ_JBFRIY010000075.1:6922-10383 GCF_041468565.1 Shewanella sp. 10N.286.54.B9 | reverse complement strand
CTGTTGTTAGCGCGCTTATTGCTTCGTCCAGCAAATCTTATTATTCTCGATGAGCCAACAAACGATCTAGACATTGAAACCCTAGAGCTGCTTGAGTCTTTACTGGCAGATTATAAGGGGACTTTATTACTTGTTAGCCACGATAGAGCATTTATTGATAATACTGTGACCAGTAGTTGGTGGTTTACTGGTAACGGTGGTTGGAGTGAATATGTAGGAGGCTACCAAGATGCGGTGTCTCAAGGCGCTAAATTTTATTCTGAGGAACCTCAGGAGCAAAAGAGTGTCCAACCTCCAGTTGTCGAGAAAAAACCTGTTGTAGCGGCCAAACCGACGAAGAAGTTATCGTTTAAGTTACAAAGAGAATTAGAGTCTTTACCTGCATTGATGGAACAACTAGAGCAGGATATTGAAGCCTTACAAAGCATTATTAGCGGTCCTGATTTTTATGCTCAGGAGCAAAAAACAGTTAACGAAAAGCTAAAGACATTGTCCGATAAGGAAGGTCTACTTGAGAGTTACTTTGAGCGATGGGAAGAGCTCGAGTCATTGAAGTAAGCTAAAATAAAAAAATGGGAAGTAATTCATGAAGTTTAAGTTGGAAAAGACCCTATCCCTTGTGGCTGTAGGTGTATTAAGTGTCCTCCATGGTGCGCAGGCTGCACCTGTTTATGAAATTAAAAATCTCGATACTGAGACATTTAACTTAAACGGTACGATTGCCAATACTCGTAACGGTTATGGTATGGCTGTCAACAACAACGACGAAGCGGTTGGCGCAGCCAAAGGTAAAAAGAAACTAAACGTTGATGAAGATGACAACGGCGTCATTGATATCGAAGATGGGGTGTCTGATGCTGAAACTATTACTTATTCAGTAAACTTACCTATTATTGCTAATAACTTCACCTTCACCGCAATCGAAAATGATCCCGTCACGCCTTGGTTGCCGACATTTGAGAGTGTAAATGGCACCACAGCGCCAACTTTTCCTGAAGAAGACACGGTTAACTCAGTAGATACGTTTTACTACGGCATCAATGATGCAAAAGTAAAAGTAGGGGCGATGACTGCAGCTGAACAGAAAGTTGATTACTCAGGTTCAAGCACTACTCAAGAATATTGGTACTACCGTGAATATGAGCAACGCGGCTTCGTTAAGGATGACACTGACACTGAAATCGCTTTAATACCACCATACACAGAATATGTTTCTGAGCAAGACGATGGTGACGTAACAGTGACTGTGGGTGGGTTCTCAAGTGGTACGGCTGTTAATAGCAACGACCTGATTACTGGTTATGCCAGTACTGATATTAGTAAGAACAGTGCCAGTATTATCGATTCCTGTGTTTCAAATAATAGCGAGACTGCACCCACTGATATTTGTGTTCAAAACAGGCAGTACCCAAACAGCAATGGCTTTAGAGATATTCAATATCAAACTCGCGGTTATGTCTGGAAGTACGAAGCAGGCGCTGTCACAGAGAGCTTTGAGCTTCCATTAGGCTTAGAAGTGACTAATGATGGTGTTTATACTGGACAAGGTCTTGGAATCAATGCTGAAGGTGTTGTTGCTGGCCGTTCGCATGTTTATCGAGACGGTAATAAGGACAGGTTGTATGTTGATGCCGCTTATTGGACGCAAGACACCCAAGGAGCTTACCAATATAACTGGGTTGATGTTGATACGGTAAAAGATGTTATTTCATCTATCGCTTATGGGATAAATGATAGTGGTATTCTGGTTGGTAGCTACTACAAGTATATTGAGGGTTACCGCCGCGATAAGTTTTTCTATTTTGATACCACAGATGAAAATGCAGAAATCATCACTCCCAATGATTTCTACAATAACCTTTCTGATTTAAGCAGCCGTGGTAGAGCGATCAATAGCAATGGCCAGGTAGTTGGCTACATTGAAACCACGCATGATAAAGAGAAGCCAAGACCCAAAGCTGGCTTTTTATATAACATTGCTGAAGATGAATTTTCAAACCTTAATGATTTGCTGACTTGTCAATCTAAAGGCTTTGTAAAAGATGAATCCGACAAGTGGGTTCGTAATCAAGTTGAAGTCGAAGATGGTTCGGGGAAGACACTGACTTACAGTAGTGAGATCAAGATTGTTGAAGCAAACAGCATCAATGACAGTGGCACTATTGTCGGTACTGCTTTTATTCGTAAACCTTCTTATCAGTTTGATACTGATGGTAACCTGATTATTGGCGATAACGGTTTACCGTTTTTCGCACTCAATGGTTATGGCGATCCAGTAACTTCATTTTTACCGCGTATGATGGTTATCCAAACAACAGGCGAAGAGGTAACTGATGAATGGAAGGCCGCTAATAGTTGTATAGATGATAGCGGAGAGAATGGTAACTATGAACGAAAGGGCGCTGCAAGCCTTGGATGGTTGTTAATGTTACCGTTAGTTTGGTTACGACGTAAAAGAAAGTAACTTATTAGACGAGTAGACTAAATCGAGGCAACCTGCCTCGATTTTTTTTATTTTTATTTTTATTACCTAACTCAATAGCTTAATATTTAACCTGTAAACAGGTCGTTTTTTTTGATTGATCTCTGTAGCAAAAAGTTTTATTCATAGTCTAGAAGCATTGGCTTCTACCATTATGGAAGAGAGGACGCTTGCATGAAGAGACAAAAACGAGATCGATTAGATAGAGCTTTTTCGAAAGGTTTTCAGGCTGGAATAGGGGGCCGTTCTAAAGAGATTTGTCCATATTCGACACTTGACTCAAAGTCACAATGGCTTGGAGGTTGGCGAGAAGGAATTGATGGTCGGTTAAGCGGTTTGTTTAACAAGTAAATCAGCATAAGAAACGCCCTCTATTCTGAGGGCGTTGTCATTTAACTATTTGCAAGCTTAAAAGCTAGAGGTGTCAGTAAAAATGCCGACTTTTAGGTCTTTTGCGCTATAAATTTCACGTCCATCAACTTCCATCGTCGCATCAGCAATACCCATAACCAGTTTACGGTATACCTTACGCTTAATAGTAAGCTTATAGGTAACCTTTTTAGCTTCTGGAAGCACTTGACCTGTAAATTTCACTTCGCCAACGCCTAGCGCGCGTCCTTTGCCTTCAGCACCTTCCCAACCTAAGAAAAAGCCAACAAGTTGCCACATTGCATCTAAGCCAAGGCAACCCGGCATAACGGGGTCGGCTGCAAAGTGGCAGTCAAAAAACCAAAGGTCTGGATTGATATCAAGCTCAGCAACAATTTCACCTTTACCGAATTCACCGCCATCTGCATTAATTTTAAGTACACGGTCGATCATCAACATATTGTCTTTCGGTAATCTCGGAGAGTTAGGTCCGAATAGGTTGCCAAGTCCACAGGCAACAAGGTCTTCTTTTGTAAAACTGTTAGCATTACTCATTATTTTTGGTTCTCCAGCAATTTGAACCGCCAAGGTTAGCGAACACGTGTACGCT
>NZ_JBFRIY010000075.1:4273-6251 GCF_041468565.1 Shewanella sp. 10N.286.54.B9 | reverse complement strand
GCGAACACGTGTACGCTAAACAACTCCGATCAGCTAAAAAATGACAGTTTTTCTCGTAACCTCACAAAAAATGACTTTTCTTCCTCCTGATAACCCGCTAATCCTTCCAGCCTTGCTTGCACTAAGCCATAAAGTGACTCACTTGGAAACTGGTTATCTTGATCAGCCATACCAGCTGGCGTTTGCATTAATATTTCAGCCGCTTCGTCGATATGCTTGACTTGATACAGTGTAAATAGTCCTTCATTGACAGCTTCAATGACAGACTGGTGTAAGTTTAACTGCTGCATATTGGAACATGGAATAATGACACCTTGATGACCTGTTAGCCCTCGGCGTTGACATAATTTGAAAAAGCCTTCAATTTTTTCATTCACACCACCAATGGCTTGAACATTACCAAACTGGTCAATTGCGCCAGTAGCAGCAATGCTTTGTTTTATGGGCTTTTCTGATATCGCTGATATAAGGCTGCAATACTCGGCTAAAGAAGCACTGTCGCCGTCTATCTCTTGATAAGATTGTTCAAATACGATGTTGGCATTGAGGTGCAATGGCGCATCTTTGCCAAATATACGATATAAGCAAGAAGAGAGGATCATCATCCCTTTGGCATGAATGTTTCCGCCAAGCTCCGATTTACGCTCAATATCTGCAACTTCCCCGTCTCCGTAATGCACCGAAGCTGTAATTCTTGCAGGTTCACCGTAACTGTACTCAGCATTTTCGATTACCGTTAAACCATTGATCTGACCTATCATCTCATCTTGAGTTGGTAGATTAATGAATAAATCATCGAAGTTTTGCTCAGATAGCTTTTCTGAGGCGTTATGGCGTTGATTAAACATATTAATACTGAGATGAAATGCTTTTTCATCGATATGTGTTTGCTGAGCATAAGTGCTTGCTTGGACTAACAACTGTTCAATATTAATTGACATTAGGCTTAAGCGTTGTTGATGATCGGCAAGTCTGGCACTGTACTCAAGCAATGCTAACCTTGCTGGATCATCAATGGTTAAACCTATGTCCTCTAAGATCCTATCTAGCCAAAGGTTGTAATGCACCAATGGTACTTCATTGAGGTCGACTTCATTGAGCAATTCACCTAATAAAGGGAATAGATTAGAAAAAGTGGGCTCACCGAGCCAGCAATGCCCATATTGGTTACTAGAGCCAATAAGTATAATCTTACAGTTGAGTGCTAGAGGCGGGAGACTGGAATGTACTTGATATTCTTTCTTATCAAGGATCTCTAACAATAACTCCCACAGCGTTTCTCTTTTCCAAATGGAATCAGCACAGATAAATAAGTAGTGGCAGTTGGCAAGCGCTCCTGCTTTATACTGTTTTGTGCGCTCATCATATCGCCCAATCAGGTCATGCTTTTTAATCGTACCAGAAAGGTACTGATGTGTTTTTTGTTTAGAAGCGAGTACTTGTTGCTTGTCAGTTTGCTCACACCAAACCGTACTATTATCAGCTAACACTAGGCTCTTATCGACAAAATTCCCATCCGATTCTACGAGGGCTTGGATTATATTTTTACGATTACAACCTGAGTAATCGGCTAAATACATATGTTGGTCGTGAGTATTACTCAATAATTTGAAAGCATCTCGAACACGTGATTGGCCAATTAGTCGGACTTCTGAGGGACTATTGTCTGCGGCCGCTGCCGTAAGGGTAAACTGCGGTTTGAGTGCAGAAGCAGGAATAATGTTTGAGTTCATATATATCTGTTAGGTTTTTCAATTAGGGAGATATTAACATAGTATTGCTGTTAGCCTTTAATATGTCAGTGATAGATGACCATCTGGCTGCTTTTAGAGCAATCGGATGATTGCTGAGAGTAAACAATCATCAATTTGATTGTAAGATCACCACTTGATTACCCATAGTAAATTTTTCATCTATTTAGTATTTACAACATGGATGTAAACGCCTAGTATTTACCTCGTTCGGAGAGATGGCAGAG
>NZ_JBFRIY010000075.1:0-3474 GCF_041468565.1 Shewanella sp. 10N.286.54.B9 | reverse complement strand
TCTCTCCGCCACATTAAAGAAGGCAGCCTAAATGGCTGCCTTTTTGCTTTCTAAGATAAGCTATTGTTATTAATCGTTATATTGATTATCAGTAGCGAGAGGGTTAGCAAAAATTAGCTTTCTAATTTTGTTTTTATGGGCTAAATTAGACTGAATAAGATAGCTTGACACACGTGTAGAGCAAGCAGGATTAATTTGGGGTAGGGCAGCTTTGATTTCAGTATATTTAGTCGATGACCATGAGCTAGTACGTACTGGTATTCGGCGTATTCTAGAAGATGAACGCGGGATAAAGGTTGTTGGTGAAGCCGGTGACGGTGAGACTGCAGTTCAATGGTGCCGTAAAAATGAAGCTGATGTCATCTTAATGGACATGAATATGCCTGGGATTGGTGGCTTAGAAGCAACTCGAAAAATTCTTAGGTTTCAAGCGCACGCAAAAATCATCGTCCTGACTATACATACTGAAGATCCGTTCCCAACTAAAGTCATGCAAGCTGGTGCGTCTGGCTATTTGACCAAAGGTGCAACCTCTCCTGAAGTGCTACAAGCTATTCGACAAGTTGCCCATGGCCAACGTTATCTGTCGCCTGAAATAGCGCAACAGATGGCATTGAGTCAGTTTAATCAATCTGAAGATAATCCGTTTAAATCGCTGTCTGAAAGAGAATTGCAGATCATGCTAATGATCACCAATGGCGAAAAGGTCAGTGATATTTCCGAGCAACTCAATCTTAGTCCAAAAACAGTGAATAGTTACCGATATCGCTTGTTTGCAAAGTTAGGCATCGGTGGTGATGTGGAGCTTACTCGCTTGGCGATTAGGTATAAGATGCTTGATACTGGTCAGTTCTAAATAAATATTAGCTATTAGGTGATCTAACGTCGTATGGCTGAAGCGTTCAATTCTAGCGAATTTTTAAAAACGGTTACATCGTCTCCCGGTGTTTACCGTATGTATGATATCGATAATACCGTTATCTATGTAGGGAAGGCTAAAGATTTAAAAAAGCGATTATCTTCTTATTTTCGTAAAAACCTTTCGAATATAAAAACACAGGCGTTAGTCACTCGCATTGCTAATATCGATGTCACTATTACCCATAGTGAAACCGATGCACTTATTCTAGAAAATGATTATATAAAGCAGTACATGCCTAAGTACAATGTACTGCTCAGAGATGATAAATCCTATCCTTACATTTTATTAAGTAATCACAAGCATCCACGGCTTTCGTACCATCGTGGTCCTCAAAGAGCGAAAGGCCAATATTTTGGCCCTTATCCCAATGGCGGTGCTGTTCGTGAAAGCCTGCATTTATTGCAAAAAATCTTTCCTATTAGGCAGTGTGATGACTTGTATTATAAAGCGAGATCTCGACCTTGCTTGCAGTATCAGATCGGTCGTTGTTCCGCGCCTTGTGTTGATAAAGTTTCCTTAGAGGATTATCAAGAGCAGGTCACACTGGCTTCTCTGTTTTTAAAAGGTAAAGACCAACAAGTCACCAAAGCACTTGTCGCCAAGATGGAGCAAGCTGCACAAGAGTTACATTATGAGCAAGCCGCGCGTTATCGCGATCAGATTACTGCACTAAGACGGGTTGCTGAACAACAAGAAGTGTCACACGCATCTGGAGACATGGATGTTATCGGAGCGCATTTCTCATCGGGTGTCGCCTGCTTTCACTTACTCTTTATCCGAGAAGGTAAAATTTTCGGAAGTCGCAGCTATTATCCTAAAGTACCAGTGGATACAGAGTTGTCGGAAGTTTTACGATCCTTTATGTTTCAGTTTTATCTTAATTCAGATAGCCAACGAGTGACCCCTAAAGAGATTTTGGTCAGCGATGCCTTTGAAGAGCAAACTGAACTGGCTGCAGCAATAAAAACAGCGCAACAAAGAAAAGTAGAGATAAAAACACAAGTTCGTGGTGAACGTGCGCAGTTTTTACGGTTAGCAATGACTAATGCAACTAACTCTGTCATTACACGGCTATCTCACCGTAATACAGTAGAGCAGCGTTTCCTGTTGCTTGAAGAAGCGATTGAAGCCAGCAGTAAAATCCAGCGCATGGAGTGTTTCGACATTAGCCATACAATGGGTGAAAGTACGGTAGCATCTTGCGTTGTATTTAACCGTGAAGGGCCGAATAAAGCCGACTATCGCCGTTACAATATTGAGGGGATTACCCCTGGTGATGATTATGCAGCAATGAAACAAGCAATTAGTCGACGCTTTGATAAAGTGGCGAAAGGTGGGAAAACACCCGATATCCTCTTTATTGATGGTGGCATTGGCCAATTGCGTATTGCACAGAAGATTGTAGACGAAAAGTTCGTTGCATTAGATCATGCTCCAACATTGATAGGCGTCGCAAAAGGCGAGGGACGTAAGCCGGGCCTTGAAACGCTTATTTATGGTGATAACGAGGAATCGTTTACTTTACCTGCCGATTCAGGGGCATTACACCTTATTCAACAAATTCGAGACGAATCTCATCGCTTTGCCATCACTGGCCATCGCAATAAACGACAGAAAACTCGAAATACCTCTTCACTTGAATCTATTGAGGGAATAGGTCCTAAACGTCGAAAAGCATTATTACAACATTTAGGTGGATTGCAGGAAGTTAAGGGGGCGAGTGTGGCTGAATTGGTAAAAGTTCCAGGGATTAGCCTAGAAATGGCACAAACAATACATGATGCATTGCGAGGGTAGTAAAATTAAGGCAAGATTGGCGCTGCTTTTGAATTTTAGGTTTTATGATGCCGTTTAACATTCCTATCGCGTTAACACTTTTCAGACTATTACTGTTACCAGTGTTTGTTGTTCTTTTCTATATGCCTGACAGTTGGGCTCTATTTGCCGCTGCTTTTGTTTTTTGGTTAGCCGCTGTTACGGATGCGCTTGACGGTTACGCTGCTCGAAAACTGAAACAATCTACTCGTTTCGGTGCTTTTCTTGATCCAGTAGCAGATAAAATAATGGTGACAACTGCATTAGTACTGCTTGTTGCTCAATATCAAAGCATCTGGTTGACCTTACCTGCATTATTCATGATCGGACGTGAGATTGTAATCTCCGCTTTAAGAGAGTGGATGGCTGAAATTGGTAAGCGAGGGGCGGTAGCCGTCTCTTGGATCGGTAAATATAAAACCGCTGCACAGATGACTGCAATAACAGGATTAATCTGGCAACCAAACGATTTTATTATATATAGCGCATTTGGGTTATTTTACGTTGCTGCGATACTGACTTTCTGGTCAATGATGAGCTACATAATAGCCGCATGGGGCGATTTAACCGCCGAGTAGCTCACTTTAAAACCGATAAGATTAATTAGTGCGCAAGCAGTTATTTATCTATAAATATAGCGTTGACTCTTCGACATAAATCGGTAGAATGCCATTCCGTAGTCAAGGGGAAGCGAACTAAGCAAGAACTTGAATACAGATTAAATTGAAATGCGACAT
>NZ_JBFRIY010000074.1:0-10443 GCF_041468565.1 Shewanella sp. 10N.286.54.B9 | reverse complement strand
GCTCGGCAATGTTTGTAGGTCGGTATTTATGCCGTCAAAGTCAAGACTGATAGCAAGGTCAAGAAAGAATAAACCTGATGGCTAGGTGTTGTGTCCCTGCGGTCAGGTAACCCAGATTCGTTTTTAACTTTAACTTTTAACTTTTAACTTTTAACTTAAATCGTAAGGAAGCATGAAAATGTCGATTCTTAATATGCAAGACCTAGAGCTTCAAGGTAAGCGTGTGCTTATTCGTGAAGATCTGAACGTACCTGTTAGCGACGGTGTGGTAACAAGTGACGCACGTCTACGCGCATCACTGCCAACCATTAAGTTGGCGCTTGAAAAAGGCGCAGCAGTTATGGTGATGTCTCACCTAGGCCGTCCTACTGAAGGTGAGTTTAACGCTGAATTCTCAATGCAGCCAGTGGTTAACTACCTTTCTAAAGCACTTGATTGCCCAGTGCGTCTTGCCAGTGAATACCTTGATGGTGTTGAAGTGGCTGTCGGTGAAGTGGTTGTTTTTGAAAACGTCCGTTTCAATGTTGGCGAGAAGAAAAACGATGAAGCGCTAGCCAAGAAAATGGCTGCTCTTTGTGACGTATACGTGATGGATGCCTTTGGTACTGCTCACCGTGCTCAAGCGTCAACTCATGGAGTGGGTCTTCATGCGCCAATTGCTTGTGCAGGTCCTTTGCTTGCCGGTGAACTTGCAGCATTAGGTAAAGCACTTGATAACCCAGCTCGTCCAATGGTGGCTATTGTTGGTGGCTCAAAAGTATCTACTAAGCTGACAGTGCTAGAAAGCCTATCAACTAAAGTGGATCAACTGGTTGTTGGTGGCGGTATTGCTAATACTTTCGTGGCAGCAGCTGGTCACAACGTCGGTAAGTCGCTGTATGAAGCCGACTTGATTGATGAAGCTAAGCGTCTTGTTACGGCAGCGCAAAGCGGTGGTGGCGATATTCCAGTACCAACCGATGTGGTTGTAGCGGGCGAGTTTAGCCCAACAGCGACTGCAACCTTGAAGGATGTTAGTGCTGTTTCAGATACAGATATGATTTTTGATATTGGTCCTGATAGTGCTGAAGCGTTAGCCGAAATTATTAAAAATGCCGGTACCGTTGTTTGGAACGGTCCTGTAGGCGTATTTGAGTTCGATCAGTTTGGTGAAGGCACTAAGCGCATCGCACAGGCTATTGCTGAATCAAATGCGTTCTCAATTGCTGGTGGTGGCGACACGCTTGCTGCGGTTGATAAGTATGATATCGCCGATAAAGTGTCATACATCTCAACAGGTGGCGGTGCTTTCCTTGAGTTTTTAGAAGGTAAAGAGTTACCAGCCGTAGCAATGCTTGAGAGTCGCGGCAAGTAATCGCAGCTGATTTTGCTATAGCATACAAAAAAATTACCAAACTGTATGTTGGCGGGCTTTAAATCGACATTTGTCGGGGTTACACTAGCCGCCAACAATACAGGGCTTAGCTTTGTAATATAAAAAGTATAGTAAGCATAAAAATTATAAAAAATAACCAGTAACCGTTATTGAGTTTAACGCAAGAATGCTGATGACTTGATGACATAAAAATCAATCCAAACGATAGCGACCTCGGTGAGTCAAATCACCCTATTATTGGAGTAAAAAATGGCCTTAATTTCCCTACGTCAAATGTTAGATCACGCAGCAGAGCACGGATATGGCGTACCTGCGTTTAACGTAAACAACCTTGAGCAGATGCGCGCAATTATGCAAGCTGCTGAAGCAACTGATAGCCCTGTGATTGTGCAGGCATCAGCGGGTGCACGTAAATATGCGCGCCCACAATTCCTTAAGTATCTAATGGCTGCAGCTCTTGAGCAGTACCCAGATATCCCAGTTTGTATTCACCAAGATCATGGTACTGACCCTGATATTTGTCAGCGCTCTATTCAGTTGGGTATGTCATCAGTAATGATGGACGGTTCTTTGATGGCTGATGGTAAAACACCTGCATCTTATGACTACAACGTTGATGTTACTCGTCGTACCGTGGCTTTTGCTCACGCATGTGGTGTATCAGTTGAAGGTGAAATTGGTTGTCTAGGTAGCTTGGAAACAGGTGAAGCTGGCGAAGAAGACGGTATTGGTGCTGCTGGTATTTTGACTATGGATCAAATGCTAACCACACCTGAAGAAGCGGCGCGCTTTGTATCAGACACCCATGTTGATGCCCTAGCGATCGCTATTGGTACTAGCCATGGTGCATACAAGTTCAGCCGTAAACCTACCGGTGAAGTACTGCGTATTGACCGTATTAAAGAGATCCACGCCCGTATTCCTAATACTCACCTTGTTATGCATGGTTCATCTTCAGTACCACAAGAGTGGCTAGAGATCATTAACCAGTATGGCGGCGCAATTCCTGAAACTTATGGCGTGCCATTAGAAGAGATTGTTGAAGGTATTAAGCACGGCGTACGTAAAGTAAACATCGATACTGATTTACGTTTAGCGTCAACAGGTGCGGTACGTAAATTCCTTGCTGAAAATCCAACAGAATTTGACCCACGTAAATTCTTGAAGGCGTCAATGGAAGCAATGGCTGATATCTGTACTACACGTTACGAAGCATTTGGTTGTGCGGGTATGGGCTCTAAGATCAAGCCTAAATCACTACAAGCTATGTACAAGGCATACCAGTCAGGCGAACTTGATCCACAAATCAAGTAAGTTTCACTGAGCAATTGAACAGCTTTATATAAAAATACCTGCCGAGTGCAGGTATTTTTTTGGCTATTGCTGATGTGCTTTAGCTTGGGTTATAAAACAAGGCAGATTGTTATAAGTCAGGTTTTCATTTGTTAGTACTAAATGTTAAGATCGCGCCGATTTTTAGGGAATTAAGTAAACGGAGTAATACAAAAATGAAAACAATGTTGACTGCAGTTGCAGTTCTATTGGCGGCTCCTTTTGCTGCCCATGCAGGCGCTGATTTTGTAGAAGGCGATAAGACTTTCGCTGGTGAAGCAGAGTTAGGTGCGACACTGACTACCGGTAATACTGATACTTCATCAGTGAAAGGCCGTTTAAAGATGATGCAAGAGCTAGGTAACTGGGAAAACCAATACCTGCTTGAAGGTCTTTATAAAGAAGATACTGGCGAAGTGACTGCCAAGCGCTACTACGCGGGTCTTCAAGGTGATTATAAGTTCGACGAAAAGAACTACATGTATATCACTGGTAATTATGAAGCTGATCCTTTTACCGGTTTTGACTTCAAAACAGTCGCTTCTGCTGGTTACGGCCATAAGTTTATCAATGAAGGTGACATGTTCCTTAGTGCCGAGATTGGTCCTGGTTACATTTATAAGAAACTTGATGACGAGCAGTCGGCATTATTAGGCTACGACAATGAAGATAGTGTTGTTGCTCACGGCGCGATGAACTTTCGCTACGATATCAGCGAATCATCTAAGTTTACCCAGCTATTTGTCGCTGATTATGGCGATAGTTTAGAAGGACGTTCTGAAACAGCTATCACAGCTAATATTATTGGTGCTCTTGCGATGAAGTTTGCGGTTATTGTACGTTATAACAATGAGCCGTTAGATGATAAGAAGAGTACTGATACTGAAACGAATATGACTCTGTTATACGCGTTCTAGATATTTAGTTGTCAGTAACATTTGATAGCTTTTAATAGAAGGCACCTTTTTAAAGGTGCCTTTATATTAATGACTCATTAAGTTACCGTAATGCTTGTTGAATGTTTCCGCTTTCGCTTAGGCTTTATTACCTTCATTTTACATGCCTCTCAATCTGTATCATCCCTATAACTTTTTGTCATAATATTAATGTGCTTAGGCTCACGAAAGTGCGATAGAGTCTATGATTGCATGATTTGATCAGGGACTAGACAAGCGATAATAAGTACACTGGCAAGCCATGAAATAGTATGAGTTGTAAATGTGTTTATAGGTCCAGTCCGGTTTGATGTTGAGCTTAGGCAGTTGGTGAATACCGAATCTGCACAAGCACTCAAATTGTCCAATATTGAGTTTCTAGTGATCAATGAACTGATCTCATTTAGAGGCCAGGTGGTATCGACTGAATCAATGTGTCATCAGCTCATGCCGCAAGTTGTAACCGCGCAAGATATCACTATAGCAATTACCAATATCAAAGCATTTTTAGGGGCGAATGTAGCCTCTATGATTGAAGTGGTAACTAATCAAGGCTATTTGCTGCACGTTAAATCTAGAAGCTTGCAAATGCACAGTACGCCCTATAATGCATTTTCAATTAAGCAGATCTCACTCTTATTGCTGCTAGGGGTAATGCTGGTTATTTTTCTGGCTACTCATTTTAGAACGACCGAAAATATTCGTTTTTCACTCCCTGAACAGATTTTACTTGATGGTAAGTATTCGGTATTAGTCCCTATCTATAACTCTGATGCAGAGCTTGATAGTTATCATAGTAAGTTTAGAGAAGTCGCCATTAAGCTAGAACAGTGTGAACAGCTAATGTGGGACAAGATCTACACCTCCGCATCTCCTTCTGGGGATATGCTACATTTTGTGATGCAAGATGAAACCGATCAAGTGATCAATTATGAAAATTTAAAAGTACTCAATGTTGGGGAGAGTTGGGATTTTATCAACGACTCATGGCTGCAGGAGTATGGATTCTGTGAATAATCCATTGCAGCGAGAACTTTTTATTGGTTTCCGTTCAACGCCAATTCTTATTACACTGATTTTTATACTCGGTTTGTGTATGGCATTAGATTACTTTGTGGAACCTAATGAGGATGTAAAGCTGGTTTGTTCGTCAAACCGTTATGATCATGATCATCATGGCTCACAGCATGCTGGTTTAAGATTTGAAATAGAAAGAGTCGGTAGCGCTGTGAAACTGCAGATGACCTACCTTAATGATGATAAAGATTTAGTGACGGTATCGGGTACTGGAACGTTAGTCGAAGTTTCAGCACCTGTGCTTACCTATAAAGTTCTGCTAGATTCAGCTGTGTTAAAAAGTGATTTACTGCAAACGGTGTATGAACCACACATGCAGGAAACTGTGCGATTAGTGAAGAAGTCAATTAATAAAGGCGCTGCTGGTAAGGGGGAAGCTTTTTACATTAAAGTGTTAGAAATGGACAAGACTACTGGTTTTGTTACCATCCAGTTGAGCGAACGCAACGCGTTGTGGGCGTGTAAGATCCAGTAGTCGATCAAAGCACTGCTGGCTCTACCGCTTATGCTGTTACCATTTTAGGTTATAGTTTGAGCTTATTAAGCTACAGCAGACTTTCCTTGGAAGTTAACGCTTGCTCATGCGGCAATCCATTCAGTAGCCAATAGACACCCAGCAGATATAAGACCCGTTCATGGCTAGCGATTGCTCTTTATGTTATACCAATCGCATTAAAAGTTTGATCATTCAGCGTTTTGCCAATTTGCTACTTCAGCCGCACTACGTGAGCCCTTCAGTCTTTCCACTTCTGCTTTGCATTGGCTTAAAAGGGAATAACCATTTCTTTACCAATGCGCTTTGAATTGAAAAGACTGGGGGGCTCTGAACGGGTCAAATACTTAATGCATTTGGTATTAGTTTAAATAGGCGGTATATACTGCGTCTGTGATCAGGGTTAAAGCTAATTCTCCTCGCTGAGTTAGACTATAATGATTAAGTCGATGTGTTTGTTTTGAAATGCATTTAAAGGATATATGTGGCTAAAATTAGAGTTAAACAAGAAGAATCACTATCAATAAAATTTCTACATCAGATGGAAGTCGGTGATAACCGTCGATTAGATCTGTATTTCTTCCTGCCTAAAGAGATGGGTATAAACCCGCAAAGCTTAAATGAAGAGGAGTATTATCACTCGTCTATCACTGGCCGCCGTTCCTACTATTCGTCTGGCTTGCACCTTCCTTTAGTACAAAGCCGTTTTGTCAGTCAAAAAAAGCGTACCGTAGATGAGTTTCGCCTCTATTTAAACCTGTTTGCTTATCAATTTTCAGTGGCGATTGAAACTGATAGTAAAGAGCTGGCCCAAGTTGAAGATCTTGCGCAGTTCTATACCTCTCTAGAGGAGCTAAGCGCGCAGGTAGTTCACTTGCTTAAGCGTTTTAGACGTAATGAGCCGAGTGACGATAAATGGAAGTCTTATTTTGAAAATGCCGATAATTACTTGTCTTGGCTATGTGAGCAGCGCTTACTTAAGCTGTTAGCCCATGCACCGAGAAGCAGTGATTATACCGAGATCACCGAGAGTGTGGTTGCACTATGTCGTGCTGAGGCTCAATACAGGAAAGAGCATAAATATAACTCCTCTAAGACGTTAGAAGATGCCAACCGTATTGCCAACAAAATGCATTTGTTAAGACGTTTGATCCAACAAGGTGTGGTACTTAAAGAGGAACTTAAGCCATTAGGTGTTGGGCTAAAGAAGATGACCACAGGCATTGCTACTGCAATGGTGATGATTGTTGTTTCCACCTTGATTATTAAAGCGCAAGGTGTGTTTAGTGGCTTAACCATTGCGTTAGTATTAACTCTTGCTGTTATTTATGGTTTTCGAGAAATCTTTAAAGACGATATTCGTAATGCGCTGTGGCGACTTATTCAGCGAGGGCGGCCACGTTGGAGCCGACTGTTGCGTGACACGACCAGTAAGCTATCAATAGGTAAGCAGCTGGTATGGCTCGACTTTATGAAGAAAAAGGAGTTGCCTCCTCAAGTTAATCAGATCTTAAAGAAACGCCATAGCCAAAATAAAGTGGACGCTGAGATCTTGCATTATGGGATCCACTCTCGGGTTTCGGCCAAAGGCTTTCTAGCAGGTTACTCACAAATTCAAGAGCAGGTTAACTTTAGCTTTGTCCCTTTTGCCAGAAACTTAGAACGTGGTAAGGCCAAAATTTATAAGGAACATGAAGGCAAGATTAGCAATGAGTCTGTAGAGCGACGTTATCAAGTTAATCTTATTTTGGTACTCAAAGAGGGCAAGGGTGAGCCACAGTACGCTCGTTATAAGATAACCATGAACCGCTCAACTATTATTGAGATCACTGAAAGTGATCTGCCATCAGGCATGAAAAATATGGATGAAATGCCTTTTGAAGATGAGTTATTAACCCCTAGCAGCACAGAAAGCGTAGAGGTCAAAACTAATTAACTATTATTCCTGAGCATTAGAAAATCTGCCTAGTAAAAGCCTGGCAGATGTTCTGCTCATCAGTTTGCTTCGCTCGCTTTAAGGCAACCTCTGCATTACTTAGGAACTGCTCTAGTACTTGGCCGCCTTGATAAGCTGCGATGCCGATACAGATCCCGTCGCCTAAACCATTGCTTTTGAGCTTAGACAGGGTATCGATGGCAAAGTAGTGGGCTTGGTCTGAATCCGTATCTGGTAACATGATAATCAGTTTACCTAGCTGCCAACGTGACATTTGATAACTATTGGGTAACTCGCGTAATAGCTGACTTTCAACCTCTTTTTGACGACTCTCTAACTGGCCAATATCACTCATATGGCTCAGCATGCCTTCGGCAGCAATATCGAGTAGCATCAGGCTAGAAAAATCCTTTTTCTCTTGACTCATATTAGTAAAGTAGCGCTCAAGATCGCGGCGATCGTTAAAGATAGTGCTGCGATGAGGCACTGAACTGCCTGGCTCTGTACCATGAACCTTTAACTTAGCATGCTCGAAGGTGCAAACAATGTATTCTATATCGTCTGATGCATCCAAATGCCCCTTTAAAGTGGCAAGCATGCAGTCATCGCTGGCGCGGTTGTTGGCAGATAGTATCTGTCCCTGCCACGTCTTTTTGAGGATTAGTTGCTGTGAGATCTGCGGCCATTGATTTTTGAAGTCTTCGGTTAGTAAGTCTGTAATCTGCAAATTACGGCTATCTTTTACCTGCATTAAAGAATTGAATGCAGCGTTAGATTTGATGATGACGCCTTTGGCATCAGACAGGACGGTTGCCATCGGATTATCATTAAGTAGTTGGTTTAGCCTTGCTACTTCTTGGCTATGTTTTAACTCGCCAATATCTTCAAACGTCACTAAGGTGTAGTTCTGCTTGTTATCCATATCGTATTCAAGGCGGAGACTGACAGATAACTGAGTATATTCAGAAGCCTCTGTATCAAGCTCTCCACGCCACTCTTTATCTTCAGCAAGCAGTGTTTCAAGTTCTTGGTACTGTTCGTCATCCATATGCAAGATACGCTGTAAGCTACGGTCAGACAGTTCATCTATTTCGAGCGATAATAGTTTTGCCGCCATAGTGTTGGCGCTGAGAACTCGGCCGTTCTCATTGGCAATAATATAGCCTGAATCGGTATTAAATAGACGATTGGCGAGATCAATACTGAAATCTCGTGAGCGGTGCACTAAGCGGTATGCATGGGTTAGATAGATAACAATGCAGGCGAGTAGAGTGAGGAATATCGCTCCACCCATCAAAATATTGCGCCACTGTTCAAATTTGGCAGCAATATCATCGTTCTTTACATAGGAGAGCAGGAAGTACTCTCTGCGGGTTTCGTATTGCGTTGTTAGCTCGACTTTAAGGTAAACAAAAGTGGCATCATCACCGTGGAATTGGCCAAAATTACTGGTGGCCATTTTTCGCCAAAGGGCAGGATATGATTGCTTGAGGCTGCCGCCCATGGTTTCTGGTAATCGACCCGTAGTAGGGGATTCAAGTGCGCCAGAGTACAGCAGACCTTGAGTATCAAGCATCATTAACGGTGCCTGTTTACTCGAGTAAGCGGGCTTGATGTTTTTTAACATGCGTGACATTGAATTGTAGGCGACCAGATAACCTCTTACTGTTTGGTCCGGGTTTTCAAGCCATGCAAGTTGATAGAGGTAGGGCTCTAGCTTGCCATTGATAGGGCTAAATTCAAGCGGAGAGGTGTAGATTTCATTACCTCCCATGTTGCGTGAACTGCCTAACAAAGACGGTGGTAACGCATGGTGACCAAAATTTTCATCTGTGGCAAATTTCAGCTGACCTTGGGGGTCATAAAGTGCAATCCCTAATAGCTCAGGAATATTATCAACGACAATATCCCAGTTATTTTGCAGCTTTTCTTGATTAGCTTCAGTGGGTAAATGCAGATAGCTGTTAAGCAACTCTGAGGTGGCAAACATCTGTGTTCTAAATTGTTGAAACGATACTTTATCCGCTATCAGTGTTCCAACCGCTTGTAGCTCACTGTAGCGCTGGGTAGCCCAGTCTTCTTGTAGACGTCTTTCACCAAGAGTAATGACAATATTGGTAAGAACAACGACCGAAATCAATAGAATGCAGATCTGACTAGCAGCCGCAAAAATTCGTTGTTGGGACCATTGGATCCCTTGTGCATTGATAAGTAGCGGTAATTTTCGCGTCAACATGAATAGCTATTTCGATGGTTGTTATAGCCGCTATATTATACCAATTTGGCTATATATGTAATCAATTCAGTGTTGTTACATCATTCGTTATCGGAGCAACAAAGCACTATTTTTAACAATGCTATAGACACATTAGCCGACAATACCTAGCTCTCTTTGTTTGAACTGAGCGCCAGATACTTCAACTATTTTACGACAAGCCTCAATATCGACCTCTGCAAGCCCATTTATCGCAGAGACCTGCACATCAGCAATGTAGTGTGGCGCTAGCTTGATAAATTCAAGTAGGGCGGCATAAGCACCTTTTAATTTAGGCTGGCAATGTACTAGATAAGCCGCTTCAGTATCTGCGTTAAGTGATATAGACAGGCTGTCTACGCACTTTGCTAGGTCAGGTAAAATATTGCGCCGATGAAAGAGGTTACCCAGTCCATCTGTATTGACTCTTACTTTGCCCCCACGGGCTTTAATTTCGGTAGCGACGCTTAGAAGAGTGGCTAAGTTGAGGGTCGGCTCACCATAGCCGCAAAATACATATTCGTCGAAGCTAGATGTGTTGCCCAGCAACGCAATCACTTGCTCTGCGCTTGGTTGGCTCTCTAAGGCTAGCTGATACTGATGAACTTGCTTACTGCCGTTGTGCTTAGGACAGAACTGACAGCGTAGAGTGCACCTACCTGTGATATTGAGGTAGCGGCTATTGCGAATATCGTAAACAAGTGTGGCAGCAGATTGGGTCATATTGATGATCACTAGCAAGAGAGACATTTAGCATAGCGAATATGACGTACTAATTCTGTTCGCTAGATCGAGTATTATACCAATTCCACTAAAGATGTGACCAATTCAGAGCTTTCTCAGGACTTTCAATTCAAGGCGCATTGTTGAAGAAATGGTTATTCCCTTTTAAGACAATGCAACGCAGCAGTGAATGTCCTGAGAAGCTCACTGCGTGCGGGTTTTAAATCCCTTAATACGGCGCAAGTGGCTTTCGATATAGAATAACTATTAGCTACAACCCACGTGCTTGTCTAAAGTGATTTAAATTCCCGCTGAATG